>JACPNC010000022.1 GCA_016185685.1 Candidatus Woesearchaeota archaeon
AAAAATCTTACAACAGTTAGAAACCTCTGGCTTAATTAAAAAAGCAGACAAAGGTGTGCATAAAGGCAGAGTATTGACTGCAAAAGGAACTTCATTTTTAGATAAAATAGCAGTGCAGATGGCAAAACAAGCCCACCAGCTAAATAAAATAAAAAATTAAAGTTAAAAACGAAAACAAAATAAAAATCCTAACAAAATTAAAAAATAAAATGGCAACATTCAAACACCCTTCATTAAAAAAACGCTTAATTAAGCGCGGACAGCAAACCAAATGGGCGCCTTTCTGGACCGTTCCAAAAATATATGGAAAAGGCAAAAGAGTTCATCCTTCTCAACATACCAGTGTAAAACGCTCTTGGCGAAAAATTAAAATGAAAGCATAAAATACTTTTACCACCGATACAACCACCAATACAATTTAAAACACACAATCCACACATGACAACTACCAAAACACCTTTTGTCGGAGAAAGAACTTATACTGTTCCCTTACGTAAAGAATATCAAAAAGCGCCAATCTATAAACGCACCAAAAAAGCAGTAGCTGCATTACGCCAGTTCTTACAGAAACATATGAAATCAGAAGAGGTTAAATTAGGAAAAAAACTCAACGAAGCTCTTTGGCAGCGAGGAATTACCAATCCTCCGCATAAAGTAAAAGTAACTGCCACTAAAAACGAAAAAGGAGAAGTTTTTGCAGAATTGTTTGGTGTGCAGGATAAGCCTAAGCGGGAGAAAAAAGGAAAAAAAGTAGCTCTAAAAAAAGCTGAAGAAGCACAGAAAAAAGAAACAGCGGCGCCAAAAGAAAAAACCACGGTTGAGCAAAAGTAATTTATACTGTAGAAAAATCTTATTCTTTGTATGCGCAAAAGAGGACAGATAGCCACAGAAACAACTCCCGCCCACCGTCATAGAAATCTCTGAAAATGAGGAAGAAATGCTGGAGAGATTGGAAGCGATAAGCTGATTTTTTTCTAAATCCTGCTTCTCCCCAAGAAAATTCCATCTTTCAATATGTTCTTTACAAGGGGATCTTTTTTATTTTTGTAAAATTCTGCTTTCTTAAAATAATGCAATTCTACTTTTTTACCGTAAATCTTTTCCAGCGTATTGAAGATTTTCATTATTTTTTCTCTAGGAATTTCTAGATTATACAAAAGCGCAACATCAATATCAGAATTTTCTCTATAAACTAACTTGGCATATGAACCAAACAAGTAAACTTCTATCCCTTTTATCAAAGATAATTCATACAAAGAATCAATTAATAAATAAAAAACAGCAAGAGGTAGCTCTCTCAACTGTTTATACTGCCAAGTGCAAATATTTAAAAGATTTTTAGCATTTTCATTCTCAAAATTAACAGAGTAATAATTTCTTTCTTTCTTTAAGACTTCTGAAGACAAAAGCCGCAATAATGCTTTATCTAAAGGAACGTTATGCAGAAAAGTCCTGTTCTTAATCTCTGTTCTATTAAATCTTGAACCGGGAGATAGGCTGAATAAAATAATCACTTTAAAACAGTCCTGAGTAAAAATTTGACTTATCACTGTTCCTCCAAAAGTGCATTTATCTTTAATAAATAAGGTTCTACCAATTCTTTCAAGAATGATTTTGCACGACGTTGATAATCTTTTATGAAATACTCAGTGCCAGTGTAATATTGGGATTTAACCCTTTCTTTTTTTGCTTCCGCTAAATCGTTAGCCAAGGAAATAAATTCTTGGTATCCTTTTTCAATAAGTTGCTGAATTTCCTTATTTTCAATCAACTCTTTTAAAACTTTAATTGTCGTGGCATGAACTTCAAATTCCACTTTTAACCTGAACTTTTTAGCAAGTAAGAGTTTAGTGATGTCATGCATGGCATAATAACCAGAAATAATACTCCAGCGCGGAAAAGTTTCTAAAACTGCCTTGCCATGGGCTAAATTGTCTTGATATGAATGGCTAAAGAAGTTGATATATCTCTCCAGTTCTAATTCAGAAATCTTGCCCAGCTTTCCTTCTTTTAGAAGAATCTCAATTTTTACCATATTTTAGGTATTAAATTATTCTTATTTATATACTTTTCCATATTTTAGGTATTAAATTTCCCAAATAAATCTTTTAAAAAGAAAATAATCCACATTTTACCTTCGTATTACTCTCAAGATTACACTGACCACTTCACCATATTTTGAAGTGGATAAAGAACATATTTTCTTCTTAATCTGAATTTTTGCAGCAGTAAATAACATATTTGCGCGGACATAACTGTCAACCTGTAAACTTCCGTTAAGAGTTTCATTTTGCTGAACATCAACACTAAAATTATCTTTTCTTATTTTGTTTGAAGTTATTTGGCAGAGAATAAGATCTTCTCCCATTTCTTCTGAGAGTACGAGACAAGGCCGTATTTTCCTCACACTTAAATTTGTATAAGGAAATGGAAAAAGAACTATGTCTCCTTTTGTAAATGCGCCCATGCTTCATCTTCCTCCTTGGTAAGCCAATGTTTTGCAAGTGCTTTTTCGCTGGCGAGAGCAGTAAATATTCCCTTGGTTTCTTCTTCATTTTCAAACAGCTTTTCCCGAAGAAGTTCACGAATAAAATCCTGCAAGGTATCGAAGCCATGATGCTTGATATACTTTCTTGCATTCAACAGCATAACCTCTGATAATTTCACATTTATTTGTATGCTCATGGATACTTAAAAGTAGCTATTGGTATATAAAGCTATCCATAAAAAACTTTTCAGACAAATCTTTTAAACTCCCTTCAGCATTTCTTTAAAAATGACTCTTTCCCATCGTCAGCTCTTCATCAAAAAAGAAGCTCTCGGCGAATACGGCAAATCTCCTGAAGAACGCACCATTCCCGAACTTCTAGAATCAGGCATCGTCAACATCGACAAACTTAAAGGCCCCACCTCTCATGAAGTTGCCGCTGATGTGCAAAAAATCCTCCACATCAAGCGCGCTGGCCACAGCGGAACCTTAGATCCTGCCGTCACCGGCGTCCAGCCTGTTGCTCTAGAAAAAGCCAGTAGAATTACTTTTTTCCTTCTTACAGCACCAAAAGAATACGTCGGCATCATGCACTTGCATAAAGACGTTGAGGAACCAGTATTGAGAGATGCCATTAAAAAATTCACCGGTAAAATACAACAGACTCCCCCCGTAAAAAGTGCAGTCAAGAGAGTAGAACGCACTCGTGAAATTTATGAATTTGAAATTCTTGAAATAAAAAACCATGATGTGCTTTTCCGTGTCAAATGCCAAGCAGGCACGTACATTCGAAAAGTTTGCTCCGATCTTGGCAAAGCTCTCGGCGTCGGCGCGCACATGGCAGAACTGAGAAGAACGCAAGCAGGACCATTTACCGAGAAAGACAATCTCGTCACCCTTACAGATTTACAAGATGCATATGCTTTCTACAAAGAGGAAAATAATGAAAAGTTTCTGCGCCATTGCTTACAGCCCATAGAAACTGCCGTACGCCATTTACCTAAATGCTGGATTTTTGACACCACCATTCTCAGCGTGACACATGGCCGAGACGTCGGCATTCCCGGTATCAGTAAGCTGGAAAATTTCCGAAAAGAAGAAATCGTTGCCGTCATGAGCCTGAAAGGAGAATTAATTGCCGTCGGTGAAGCTTTAATGTCTGCAGTAGAAATTAATACCCAAGAAAAAGGATTGGCAATTAAAATCAAGAAAGTGTTTGTGGATGCAGTATAAAAAAAAGTATCACAAAATACCCGATCTTCTCTAACTTACAGTTCTTTTACAATATCCCCCATATGTTTCTCGTGAGTCATTTCTACTTCCTCACGCAACAAAAATTCCTGATACTCTTTGTCAAATACCTCTTTCTTTGCAAGAAGCTGTTGCTTTTCTGCAGTAAGCTGACGCATCAATTGATTGGCAATGTTTGTTTTCCGATTTCTCAGTTTGAGAGTCGCAACAAACTCTCCATGATTTCCCAAGAGCAGTTGAATCCCTTGCAGTAACTGCTGCAATCCCTGCCAACTAGTAGATTCTTTTTCCCATTTTTTCTTAAGTTCTTTTCGATGGCCAAGTATTCCGTTTACCTGCTCTGCATCCTGCTGAAGTACTTGCTGTATTTGCTCAAGAATTACAATAAGTCTTTTATTAAGCGATTGAACCGTTTGATTGACTTCTTCTTTTTTCTTTAAAATTGCTTCTTTCGTTTCTTCATCTAGACCCTCACCTTCACGCGATGATTTTACAAGATTACGAAACTGTTTTCTTTCAGCACGATTTTCTTTGAGAATAAGCTTATTTTCCTGGAGCAAATCTTTGCTAAAAGTTTCTACAAAATCCAAATCTTCTTTCAAAACCTCTTTTACCCAATCTAGCCATCCAAAAATTTTTCGTAGTTCTTCAGCAATGAGATTAGAATATGCCGCAGAATTCTCAGTAAATTTAGAATCATGCGTTTTTTGATAAGCTTCAATTAAAGCAAGATATTCCGTAAGAGAACTTTGCAAATTCTGCACCATGGCCGCCAGACCATCTACTGCTTTGTCCAAGACAGTATTTGCTTTCTGAACCTTCTCTTCTTCTATCAGCTCACCAAGAAATTTCTTTTGTTCTTTTTTCTTAATTCTCTTTTCCTTATTCTGCAAACGGACATCTTTCTTTAAGCGTTTTTTCTTTTTCCCTGCGCTTGGTTTTCCCATAGAAAAAAAGAAGTCAACATAGTTTATTAATATTTCTCTCACTTCAACTCAATAACCATCCCGTCCCATCCTGGATTGACCAGTTGCGTCTCTCCCAGTTTGTCTGTAACACCAACCGTTTCATGCAAATGCCCGCTGATAGCAAGTTTAGGATTGATGCGTAAAATAAATGCGCGGTAATCTTTGTTGCCTACATGCCTATCGTCAAGCAAATCAAGTTGTGTTCCTAAAGGCGGCCCATGTGTCACTAAAACTATTTTCTTTTCCTGATACAAACCATACCATGTGCGAGCAATTTTTCTGAATCGTTCGTCTTCTTGTGCAAATCCGCCGCCGCCGTAACCAAGAAAAACATACTTGCCAATTTCTACTGCCTGCAAATGTAGATTAACACATCCAGGAAATTTTGCAATAAGCTCATCCCATCCTTGACCTTCTTCGTGATTTCCAGGAATAAGATATAATTTTTTACCAAGCTTCTGAAACGCTTCCAGCACCAAAGCAGCGCCTCTGCCAAAAGTAGAAAAATCTCCTGCACAAAGAACAAAATCAATGTCTTCTTGTTGCGCGCGTGAAAGAAGTGCCGCAAACACTTTTTTATCCTGATGAATATCAGTAAAAGCAAGAAATTTCATGCTCGTATGCTCGTGCTCTTCATTCAGCGATTGTTTGCCGTTCATCCTGTTCAACAGAGGATTCCTGAGAGAGAGAATTTTCGTCTTCTGAAAAAGATGCTTCTTGAGTAGCTTCATCTTCTTCAGAAGACATTTGTGAAGCGGATTTTCTATGCCCTTGTTCTTCAGCAGCTAAATCTTTTTCAGAAATCATTTTTTCACATAAAATAATCTCACGCAGAGCAAGTTCACGAAGAGGATAGAGTTTGTTTAATTTTTTCCTTGCAGCTTGTTGCACTTTACCATATGCCACTGCGCTTAGAAATGCATCAGCAGCATTATTTCTCATTTCTTCACGTACAAAATCCTGCAATTGTCTTTGCAATCTGCTTCTCAATGAACGTTGTATCTTGCGTAAAGGAATTAAAAGACATTTAACTATAACTTGTTTTCCATCTTTAAGTCTTCCAGTAAAATAATGATCAATACGATTGGTACTCTTTTTTACTGCTCTGCGTACTGAAGAAGGGGTAAGGTGATACCCAGCAAGCTCTGCTTGTAACATCCCATTCTTGGCACTTACAATTTTAAAACGCAAATAGGCATTTTGATCTTTAACATTACCTGTAACTTCCTTTAAAGCGATATCAACCATTCTTCCCACACCACTTTCTGCAGAAGGAAGATAGGATTCACCGATTTCTTTTTGACCAAAAACAGCAGGAGCGATAATTTTAAACCAGAATTTCTTTTTAGTCTTTATTCTGCTTACTTTCTTTTGCTCTTGTTTTTGTTCTTTTTTTTCAGCTTCAGCCATATTCTCACTCTAAATCTGGCGATTATTTATAAAGCTTATGAGAGAAAAGTTAATATAGCTGGTAAAACGTATTTTTTTTATGTTTTGCATGCTTGTTGCTCTTGGAAAAATTCCTGCAAGGATATTGATAGATAATATGCAGACTATTGCTGAGGATAAAACCATCATCCACGAACATAATGAACAACGAGGTTTAGGAAGCTGGGCGCATAAAGATGGATGGGGCATAGCATATCTTCAAAAAGAGCGATGGATAATAAAAAAATCAATTGCTCCCTTTTTTGAAGATAAGTCTTCTCTGCAAGAAATAAAAAAAATAACAACTTCTGCATTAATACTTCATGTCAGAAAAGCTTCTGGCAGCAGCGTTGCTCTGCGAAATACCCATCCTTTCTTTTTAGAAAAAAATAAGAGAGAGTATGTCTTCTGCCACAATGGAGATGTCAACGAAAAAATTTCTTACCACCCCCATTTTGTAGCGCAAGGAGAGACAGACTCAGAACAATTGTTTTATTCCATTTTAACTGCAGGAGAAAAATATTCCCTGTGGAAAGCAATACAAAAAACTGTAACACAATATACAAAAAAGCGCGGAACAAATATTATCTTATCTACAAAAGATAAGACGTACGTGGGCATTGCACCGACTGCTTACGTTAAATATTACACTATGTCATTTACTCAAACGCCCCAATTTCTTATCGTCAGTTCTGAACCTTTGCAAGAATTAAAATCATTACATTGGGAAAATGTCCTTCCCGGAACTATTTTAGAAATTGATAACAAAAGTAGAAAAATTAAAAAATATCCGGTAGAGTAGAG
This sequence comes from Candidatus Woesearchaeota archaeon, assembly GCA_016185685.1. Lineage (GTDB taxonomy): Archaea > Nanobdellota > Nanobdellia > Woesearchaeales > GW2011-AR9 > JACPNC01. The sequence goes on from JACPNC010000022.1 coordinate 6,940, forward strand.
ATGTAAAACTGCAGGAAAAAAATTTAAGAGAAATAGATGCGTTAATTATATATAGTAACAGCTGATCGAAGCCCCATGGATATAAGAGTGTATTTTACCCCTACTTGTACTTGGTGCGCACAGTTAAAAACATGGATGAAAAAGAAGAGAGTACCATTTGAAGCGATTGACATTATTGAAAGCGACACTGCGCGAGACGAAATAATTCAAAAGTCAGGTCAACTTTCTGTTCCCCTGACAGAAATAGATGGAGAGATAATTATCGGCTTTGATGAAGCAGCTTTAGAAAAAGCGATTGCTAAAGGGAAAGAGAGAGATGATAAGACATATGCCGAAGGAAGGAATAAGTAATTACAGATTCATCAAACAAAATAACTTCTATTTTAATTTATATTTCAACTGTAATTATTTAGCTTTTTGAAGCAGAGGGCTGGCTTTGCCAATATTTGAGACGAGAACAATGATTTACCGTATTGGTAAACTGTTTTGCGTAAAGTATTGAAAAAGAGGTTGCACGAGTCGAAAGGCATGCCAGCCCTCCGCCAATGAAGTGCCACCATCTTCTCGCTTTCGTCGTTTATATCGATGGCTGACGTTCCCAGGATTGGACAACCCCCTTGTCAGCTCGATATGGATATTGAAGAAGCTCGACTTAATGATGGTGGCACTTCTGAAAGCTAAATAATTACTTTCAACTTATATTTTCTTCAATACCTCTTTAGCACTTTTTCCTTCAAATAAAATCTCATGTAATCCAGAAATAAGAGGTAAATGTAATCCTAATTTCTTTTGAAGCAATACTGCTTCTTTTGCATTGGTGACTCCTTCAGAAACCATTTTCATCTCCGCAAGAACTTCATCAAGCATTCTACCTTTGCCAATCTGCTCTCCTACGTGTCTATTACGAGAATGCTTACTTGAACAGGTGACAATTAAATCACCCATCCCAGCAAGACTATAAAACGTTTCTTTCTTCGCACCTAAAGCCACCCCAAGAGTTCGGATATCGCCTAATCCTTTCGTCATCACATAAGCTTTAGAATTATCTCCTAGTTGTAAACCATCAAGCACGCCAATGAAAATTGCTAAGATATTTTTTAACGCTGCTGCCACCTGCACGCCAATAAGATCTTCACTTGCTTCTACACGAAAATCATCATGCTCAAGCGCTTTCTTCAACTGAGTGCGTTCTTTTCCTTTTTTTCCTGCTAAAACAATTCCCGTAAACATGCCTTTACAAACTTCTTCAGCGTGCGTAGGACCATACAAACAATATACGTTTCCTTTGACATGCGATTGTACTACATCGCTCAATAAACGCTGTCCTGAAGCGAAACCTTTAGAACAAAGAATAACTGGCTGTTCTTGAATAAATGATGCCGCATTTTTGAGAGTCACTTCAACTTTATCTGATGGCACTACAACAAGAACTGCCTCACTATCTTTCAAAGTAAGTTCCAAATCTGAGCAGACATAAATCTGTTCAGGTAATTTTACTTCAGGAAGCAGACGGCAGGTGCGTTGTTCTTGCATTTCTTTAGCTTGTTCTGCAAAAAATTCCCATATCTTTATCTGATGGTTCTTCTTTGCAAGATGCACTCCTAAGGCGGTTCCCCAGCTTCCTCCTCCGATGATAGCGATGCGCATGAAAGAAATACAAAATAAAGAAGTTTAAAAGAATTGTGGAATAGGAATATTAAATTCAGGAAAATGTAAAAAAAATATAACCCAACATCATATTTCTCGGGAAGTTCTCTAGGCAATTTAATACAGGAAACCAAACAAATAAAGAGAAATCTCTTTTTCTCCAACAGGGAAACCTTCTTTCACAAGAAAGGCATTTTTTTTTTCCTGGAGCTGGGCAAATCCTTTGGTAGGACCCCCCACCTCAAAAATATAATCTTCTACCACAAAGTCAGGAGTCCTGCGTTCTATGCCAGTTTTATAGTATGAGCATTTGCCAACATGCTGCACGAAAAAATCTTCTCGCAGACTCCCGATAGGAATACTCGCACCATAAGAAGTGCAAAGCGCGCTGCGCAAAGAAAGGGGCATCAAAATTTTTTCTTCTTTACGAACTGCCGATTTTCCCACCCCATTAGGAGGGATAAGGTAAAGTAAACCAGAAAGAGCCAGTAAAGAAACCATTTCTTTAGCCATTCGTATATGTATGCGTAAAGATGAAGAAATTCCTGAATAACTTAACTCACCAGGAGGAGAGGTTGCAATAATTTTTAAAACACGAAATACGGTATCAAGATAAGAAATATCTAACTCACGAAGGGATACAAGATCGTATCTTACCGTACGATCAATAATATTAAGATAAACTTCTCTGCTTTTTTCAAAAAGAGCAGCAGGAAGAGCCTCAAATTGGCAGTAGGGAGAAAAAAAATGAGTGAAAGGAAGTATTCTTCGTTGTAATTCTTCTTTTTTCAGAAAAATATCTTTTAAAGAAATTATGGGAAGTAATTCTCCTGTTTTAAAGTAAATGTACTCACGGAAAGACAACGGACCGAGATGATAAAAACTTGCTCTTCTTGAAAGTTCTGACCCTCTTGCCTTTAACGCAATTGCAGAAGAGCCAGTAAGAAGTATTTTTCCTTTTGTTCCATCATAAAATATTTTAATATCTTTCTCCCAGTCTGCCAAAGCGTGAATTTCATCTAATAAAAAAAATGTATATCCCCTTTGGGCAGCATAAGATAAGACATCTAGCAAAGAAACCCCCTGTCTAGCGATTATTTCCGCATTGAGAAAAATAATCTTTTCTTTTTCACGCTCATACAAAGCGCCAAGTAAAGTTGTTTTTCCACTACCACGCAATCCGGTTACAATAAATACGCCACGTGGCAAAGAAGCTATTTCAGCAAGGATAGTCTCACTTAAAGGACGTAAGATATCGACTTTGCTCTCACGAATTATTGGTTCCGAAAGTCTTACCAAAGAAACAAATGTAGCTTCATCCATATAACTTGATAAAAATGGCTTTCTTTAAAAAACTTTCTATTCAGAAAGTATTTTATTACAAAAACATCCACCCGGGGACATTTTTTACTACAAAAATATAATTTTTGGAGAACTTTTTTTAAAACTAACTATCTCACCATTCTCAACTGATGCTGTTCCTGTGTCTGATACTCATATGCGAATTCTACGAATAAAGGTGTTTGGTATGCAACTTCTAATGACAAAGATTTCCTGCAGATTAAAGTAGCTTCATTGGCATTGTTATCATTTTCCATAAACAACATGCTTTGTTTATAATCACCGCGCGCTTCAGGAAATACACAATCTATCTGCTCACCGCCTAACTTTGCTTGCACTACATCCACCCGTTCTACTTTTCCGCCCCCCCTATTTTGCAATCGAATGCGAAATTCAACTTTTCCATCAGCGCCGGGAGTAAGAATTTCTTCAACCTCACTTATTGCAATAGGGGCTCCTTGACCAGAGTAAGTTTTCCTTTGCTCAACCACGCAGTTTGGATCGTAGACGGCATACAGATGCGTATTCACACAAAAGGTATCCAAGAATTCCATCCGTGAACGGTATTTTGCTTTCAGAAAATACGTTCCAGTATATTCTTCTGCATTGAGAAAAAGCTGATTCGCATGTCCTTTAAATTCAGCATACACTTTCTCTCCGCCGGGAGTGGTTAAACTTTTACCGTGCAAAATTGTATCTTCCGTAAGGATTTCCTGCAAAACCATTTCGGTAGGGCGCACTTCAAAATAATCTTCCACCAACCCAGTTATCCAAATTTTACCTTCTTCTATATCATACGCCATTTGATTGTCCACTTCAATAATGATTTTGAAATCAGAATCAGGATATAACTTTTCCGGAGGCGCTGAAGGAAGAAAATGTAATTCTAATTCTGCTATGCCTTGTTTAAAATTATAATCTAAACCGCTTCCTTGCTCTTCTGTTCCACAGGCAAGCAAAAAGAGAAACAAGAAAAAGAAAAATATTGCAAAGAAACGTCGGGATAATTTCACTTTCATACCTTTTTCATGTTTCATGTGTTCAGCTCCGGCGGTTTTTCAATTTTCACTTCAGCTTTTGCAGTGATACGATAATCATACTGCAGCCCGCCAATGAACTGTAAAGGAATCCAATCTTCCGGATTTTTTAATTCTTCCGGATAGTCAAGGGTGCACGCCGGTAAGGGAATAACATTTTCCCGCTGTTCACGAGCAGGAGGGACAAAAGCCTTCTGGGACTCAGCGCAGCCTAATCCTGCTTCGTCAATTCCACTTTCACTGATAGTAAATCCTAATTCTGCAAGGCTGACAAATTCCTGCGTATCAACAGCTGATTCTGCGCTGGAAAAACCCACCGGGCGGGAAAAACCCCCAATGCGATAAGAAGCCACTTTCACTAATTCTCCTTTGCCTTTATTTTCAATTTTTGAACGCAAAGTAAGAATACGGTACGGTTTGTTTTCAATCATTACTTCTTTTGCGGCATGACCTATATCAAAACTGAGCCAAGCCAAATCAGCAGGCGCAATGGATTCAGACTGTTTAATCACCCGAGAAATTTCTTCTTTGTACAATCGTTCTTTCTCTCGTTCAGTTTTATCCCCGATAAACGCCCGCTGCAACCGAGAGCCGGTAATGAGGTCTTTCAGAGTTAAGTTAAATTGCAAAAAATATTTTCCTTCCAGTTTTTCTTTCGGATTACAGAGAAAACGGTCTTTAAATATCTTATCGCTAATGACAAATTTTTTTCCCGAAACTCTCTCTTTAACTATTCCTTCAACATCTTTTGCTCCATCTTTGCCATCAAAACTACAGCTTGCTTCTAAAATAATTTCTTGTCGACGAGGATTTTTAATTTCTATTTCTGCAGGAAACGCAAGCACCTCTAAATTGTCACTGCTATAGCCTGGAAAACTTTTCACATCCAACACTACTTTTGCAGCAGTAGGTTCTTTAATAGTAGGATCAACCTTTCCAAAAACTTGATAGGAGGGATTTCTCTTTTTAAGACGTTCTTGTTGTTCACAATCTTTATACAATGAACTTCCTGGTACCAGTCCTCTTTCTCCTTCGCACACTTGCCGGATAGCAGCTTCTTCTTCTTTTTTCTGAATACATTCCTGCGAATTAGTAGGATCACTCATACTACAAAAAAGCTGGTTCAAAAACGCCGTAAGGGGATTTATTTGCTGGCCTGCTTGTTCACGGAATTCTTTTTTTGCTTGAAATAATTCTGTAGGACCAGGAAGTTGCGATTGGTAGGATTGATATGCTTCCGGAGCAATGCCAGCAAAAAGAATACTTATGATATAAATGACACAACCGATTTTCAGTAATGAAATAAAGAAATTTTCTTTTTTAATGGCCATAATTCCTAAAATCGTCCACCAAGGAGTGAAGATAAGTATTTTTCCAAGCAAAGTACCATGAATATCTAGAGAGATAGAGAAAAAAGTATTTGCAAAAGCAATAAGATATTCCGCTGCCCCTACATCTAGAATAAGAAATAGGAGAGGCAAAAGACCTTCTACTTCCATGCTCCCGCCGCGCAAGAAACCTTCTTTCATCACAAACTTGCTGAATATCCCACGAAGAACCATCCCAATTAACAAAAATACGAAAAACAAAGAAAGAAGTCCTTGAGGATCTGTTGTAAAAGCTCCGCCCATTAAAAAATACCAAATCCAAAATAAAGTAATAGGTACAATCCCTCGCCAGTGAAAAATATAAATAACTGAAGTGAATAATAAAACTGTCTCCAGAATCACAAACAATGCCGGCGATCCTGTCAGATCAGCAAAAAAAGTAAATAATCCCAGTATCGCAACGATTACCCCATAATCGCCAAAGGTCCCAACAGCTTTTGCACCTACTGTTTTTCCTCCGGAAGCTACTCCTCCTACAAAAGCGCCGCCTCCACCTCCCCGTAGATTTTTCCCTAAGGCTTTTTGAGCACCAAAGAATTTTCTTTCCTGAGCAGCAGAACTTTCTTCTCTCTCTTCTTCACGTTCTTCTCTTTCTTCTTTGCGTTCTTCTCTCTGTTGTCCTCTTTTTTCTTCTTCACGGATCATTTCTAATGCTTTCTGAGAAGTGAGCGTAGAATCAGCAGCTTTGAGTTCCTGAATACGTTTCAGACGCGAAGTTTGTACATCAACCATAATTTCCTCTTTTTATTAAGAACAAAACTTCTACTTATAAAAAGCTTACCCTCGAAAAACTTTCTACTTTACTAAATCCACTCTTAATTCTCTTATCTCAACTGTCTTGCGCGGTTTAACTTTCACTGCATTATTTCCCCGCACCAAATCCGCGCTCAGGTCAATCGCTTCAGAAATCTCTTTAGTATCAAAATGATGCACATGCCCATTCACCTGCACATCGCCGTACTTCGTTGCACCTACATCCACAAAATGCAGCTCTAAACGAGCTCGTTTCTTGCCTTGCCTGATTTCCTCAAAATTTTCATTAGACAATTCAAAGTAATAGGTAGGAAAATCAACATCTTTTAATCGAGATACAGCAACTGCATGCGATAAAAGATACGCTCCTGTTGCCGTACGAAAAACAAATTCATTCTCTCCTTCCACAACTGCATTAGGATCAATTTCAATAGGAACAAAAGCAAGATCACAATCAGGAACAGCTTCATATAACACTTCGCCATTAAATAATATAGTCAGCGGACCAATTTCACTCTGTTTACAAGTGGGCTGGAATTGAAGTTTGAGAGAATTAAGATTTCTTTTTTCTGTTTCTGAAACAAGAAAACTTTGCCGCGCTGTCTGCGCTTCCACATTGGTTACATCAGCGATAACCTTGAGGTTCTCCAAGGTTACTGCATGAGTTTTCCAAAATGCCAATCCAGGTGAAGAAACAGAAATAAGTAATTGGTTCTGCTCTTGTAAAGCATTCTTTGGAAGAGGGATAGGGGCAATGTTGCCTACTCCTAGCGGAGCATCAAAGAGCTCTTCCCCATTTAAAGTAATCATCAGCCTGCCGGAAAGCGCGCGTACATTAAACACCAGCATGGCATTTTCCGTATGAGCAACATCCTGCAAAGTGAATGAAAAAATATCTTGTTCTTCTGTAAAAACACCTTTCTTAGCATAAGCAATATTTTTTCCCGCAACAAGAGCTGCTTCAGTCGTGGTATAAATGTTAATTGCCGGAAGAGGATGTTCAACTTCTTTCTGCGCCAAGTAATCTATTCTTCCAGGATATTCTTTCAGCAGATTCTTAAGTAATGCCGCACGATCTAATTCGCTGGCGGGTTTATTAACGGTAACTGACGTTCCTTCATCACCGAGAATTTTTGCTCGTTCTGACGGTTGTACAAGAACAACGAACATCACTAAAAGTCCCGCGATTACTGCCAGAAGTACTGCTACACCTGCGGCGGCTGCCTGTCCTCTTTTTGTCTGCATAGTATGAGGAGAGGTTTTCTTATATATAAATGCTACGCAAAAAAAAGGTTTTATATTTTAAAAAAGATAATCATAAAATGTCTAATATAAAAAACGGGTCCGAAGGGACTTTCAATGCAAATTTTTTGTAAAAAAAATTGCATTTTGAACCCTCGATCTACAGCTCTCGCCAAAGCAATGGCGAGCTCAAAGGCTCACCTTTGCTTGTAGAAGGCTGTCGCGTTATTTGCCTCATCATCTTGCTTAAACAAAAGATGCCCAGGCTGCGCTACGGACCCGTAAGGAGGTAAAGAAATGAGCTATTTAATAAATTTACTAAAATTAATCTTGAAATTTACTTCATCAAGCTAAAAAAAATACTTACTCCGTTTCCAATCTCACCGTCAATACTTCATCAGAATTAATCACTTTCTTTTCTTCCGTCTCGGCGAGGAAACCTTCTTTCTTCACTACAATCACATACGTTTCATCAAATTCAACATCAGTAAATCGTACAACACCATCTGCGCGAGTGTATTTAACATGGGAAGGAGAAGCCCCAGGAAGATTGTATTCTTTTCTGGTAAAGAAACTCACTTCTGCCTCTTCTAAAGGAGTATCATGTCCATCTACTACTTCAACAGTAATTTGAGGTAGTTTTTCTATAATAACTGTCGTTCTAGTCTCTTTCTGCCGTGCAAAATCAACTTTAACATCGTTTTGCTTGCTGAAATAACCTTCTTTTAAAACCGCTAGTTCATACCATCCGTCTGCAACTTTTGTGAATTTAGCTACGCCATCATCATCAGTTAATTGAGTTTTTTTCTTTTCTTGACTACTTCTTTCAACCACGCCGCTTTTACTCAAAGAGACTACAACTCCTTCCAACACCCTTCCATACACATCTTTCACCACGACTAATACGACAGAAGTTTCTTGTTCTAAAACAACCGTCAAACGTTGTTCCGCCTTAGCCACACTTACTGATGTAGGTGCTGAAGAAAAATATCCCTCTTTCTTCACAACAAGCTCATTATCTTCAGATTCCAAAATAACTGTTTCTATACCTGCGCTTTCCCCATACTTACTAGTCTTACCTTTATACTGGCCATTGATGTACACTTCAGCCCCATCAAGTACGCCGCCGCTTTCATTTTGTACTTTCACATGTAAAACGCTGACAGTTTCTACAGATGTGCCTCCCGTGACTTGTTCTTTGGCTTCAGGGGAACAAGTAGAGAGAGAAAGAAAAAATCCTAAAAGAAGTGCTGCAACGAGACAAGTTCTTGCTACAGTAGTAAGGCGATATTTCATAATTCGAGCAAAAAGAAACAAGCATTTAAATATTTCGCTGGAGGAGAAGTGTTGTTATGGGAGAAGTTATTGTTTTTCAAGAACGAAAAGTAACGGCAAGAGGAGCGTGCAAAAACAGTTTTAACGAAAATAAGTTAAAAGAATTTATTTTTGCAGGTGATTATGAGAAGCTCAATAATTTAGACGCACATCTCAAACAAAAAATAACCCTTTTTCTAGAAAATCCCACACTATTTTATCCCGGTTGCGGCGCAGACATTCTTTCCCCATTGTTGTACCTTGAAAGATTATTTTCTCCTCTGCAAGAAGTCAATTTTATTTTTCTTGACCACGATTATTCTCTGGGGATAATAAAAACTGTTCTTGATGATGTCGGAGTGTCTTTTGCGGTCATGATAAAATTGCCGAAAGATAAATACATGGCCCAAATGAAAGGGGGCATTGTCTTTTACTGGAAAGAAATGTTGGTAAAACTCTATTTTCATCAGGGAAATGTATTTACCTCTCTTCCTCAACTTCCGGAATATGATATTTACTTTGAAAAAGCGTTTAGAATTTTTAAAGGAGAAGAACCAGGGCAAAGATATGAAAGCATTGTTTTCCAAAAACTAAAACCGCAGGGCGTGCTCATCAGTGATTCAGGATTTCAATGGATTCCAAAAAAACAATTACAGAAAATTCCAGTGCCGAGAGATTTCAGCAGTTATGGAGAGATGATAATAGGAGTGAAAAAAGAATAGGGGTAAAAAGAGAATAAAAGAGGAAGAAGAAGAAGAAGAGTAAA
>JACPNC010000005.1 GCA_016185685.1 Candidatus Woesearchaeota archaeon
GTTGAAGAGGGATTGCATGAAATAAAAATTACTATTATCAGCTCTGAGTCCATAGTCATGGCAGAAAGTTCTATAAAAGTAGAAGTGCAGTCGCGGATAGAAATGATTCCTGCTGAACAAGATAAGGAAGTTCCTATAGAGGATTCAAACACTACTGAATCAGCACCGGTAGAAGAATCTATAGAAGAAGAACCAGAATGTAACTCGGATTATGACTGCGGAAGCAAAGCCATTTGCACAGAAGGAGTTTGCTATAGCGTAGATTGTAAAACCGATGCGGATTGTTCCGGATGCAGGAGATGCTCGTATAATTCTTGCGTGAAATGCGCGCAAGGCCCATATGGGTGTTCTTGTTAAAAATAATAAATATCTAAATAGTCTCATTCACTAAAAAAATTCTCCAAATGGCTGATGCGGATATTTCTCTCTAACTGTTTCTAATTCTTTTCTATCCTTTCTTTCTTCATATATTATTTTATCCTGCAAGCCGTACAAAGCAACTGCATTATCAAACGTCACCGCTTTTATCTGTTCGCGAGACATACCTAGCCCACGCAGATAAAAGCGCAGTTCCGGCCAAACTAATCCGGAAGCAATACCTGAAGCAGGAATTGCTTGCGTTTTGTCTTTAGCAGTATGGGGAGCATGATCACTTTCAATAATCGGTATTTTCCCTTGCATGAGACGCTCTAATAGGCGTTGTTGTGTTTCTTTGCTTCTCAAGGGAGGATTACATTTATACCATGCGCCATCAGGTCGTTCAAGATAACTATTATCTAAAAGAAAATGATGGGGCGTAACTCCGCAACTGATTCGTAATTTGCCCGTGTAGTTATTAATAAAGTCAACAACTTGGAGAGTAGATACATGCGCTACGTGGAATTTTCCTTGGAATCCTGCCTGTTCTGCGAGAGAAATGGTTTTAATAAAAGAAGCGATTTCTGCTTTTTCAGGACGGCAATGCGTGCTCCATGTTTTTGGTTCTTGAGAATTGTAAAGAGTGTCTGAGAGCAAAGTATCATCCTCACAATGGTTCACTAAAACCCCTTCGTAACCTTCCTGCGTCAACGTCGAAAAAACTTTACTTTGGATTTCCTCCTGTAAAATTCCCAAATTGCCTGTGGAATGACCCCAATACGCTTTCATTCCACAAATGCCTGGTTCTTTTCTCGTCGCTTCTATTGCGCGTTTGACTTGTTCAAGATCTGAGGTAAGTGCGAGGTGAACATACATTTGTACGAGAATTTTTTGTTTTTCACCAAGAACTGTTACGCCGTCGGCAAGTTTCAAATATTCCTGACAAAATTCTAAAGTAGTTAGCGGCGGAGTAGTGTTAGGCATAACTCCAATTGCTAATCCGCCAGAAGCATAAGCTAATTCCAAAGAACGTTTTACAGTCTCTTTATGACTCTCAGCCCAATCACGTGCATGCCAATGAAAATCTGCCCACATAGACACACTTGGCTATGTGGAGTTTAAGAAAGTTACGTAAGAATTTTTTTAATCACCGCAAAAGTAACATCGTCATCTCCTCTATCTTTAGGCAGAAAATATTGATTCAGCGAGTCATTTATTGCATCACGTATTGTTTTTGCATCGGCGGTATTAAAATTATCCAACTGACTTCTTATTGCTAATTCTGCCAATTCTAAACAATGGTGAGAAAAAATAGAAAATTTTTTTTCTTTTGAAAGAGAGATTGCCAAATTATGCAACAACCCATCAGAACTTAAAAAAAGAATATCTTCATTTTCAAGAATCACTTTATGCATGGGGCTACGTCCAATAAGATATTCATCATCTAACTTTCCTGGACAATTGAGAGGAAGAGAAAGATATTCTGCTTCTCTTCTTAACTGCTTCCATTGGTCTTTTTTTTGCTTTCTCAGCAAAGGTTCAGTGATTCCTCCCGTACTTGTAATATACACTGCTTCTTGTCTTAACTGACAATATATCCCTGAAACCGAATCATGCCATTCATAACTATCCTCTTTCTTTTTACCATGGCGCAAAGAAGCTAAGGTAGTTCCTAAATAAACAAACTCTTCTTCTGCATTTCCTTCTCTTCCCCAGCCAGAGGCAATACTTTTCTGTAAAAAATCAGTCATTGCTTCTCCGACACTTTTAGAATGTCCCAGAGTATCAATTAAAATAATTCCTGGATTACCTCTTTCTACAAAATCAATCACATCTCCATCAGAACAGATAGTCACTGCTACTTCATATTTGCCAAGAGTTTTTTCAAGAGTAACTAAAGTCCTCGCTTCTTGCATCATATAAACACATTCCAGATTATAAATAATTCTAGTAGTCTTTATAAATTCGTCTCATTTTTATTCTTGTATGGAAACAGCAGATATTTTTCAATCTCTCATCCTAAAATTACATCCTTTAGAACGGGCAGTTCTCCCCCAACTTATCGCTCATGATGAGCTCTCCAAGATAGCAAAAGCCGCAAAACTGGATGAAACTGAGACTATGCGTGCGTTGCAATGGCTGGAAAACAAAGGCGCTCTTCATCTGCAAAAACAAAAGAAACAGCTCATTTTTCTTGGGAAGAATGGTACTATTTACAAAAAATCTGGAATGCCAGAAAAACTTTTTCTTGGTGCGTTGAGTGATGAGTTTAAAGGAGTAAATGTCATCATAAAAAAATCGAAACTGAGTCGTGAAGAAGCCACTGCTGCTCTTGGTATTCTCCGGAAAAAAAATGCGCTTGACTTGAAGAAAGAACAAGAACTTCTCGTTAAAATAACCCTTGTCGGAAAGACCATGCTCTCAGAGCAATTTCCGGAAGAGAAGTTTCTTCAGCAAAATTTCCCTGTTGAATTAGAAAAGATAGAGAATAAAATCCTACTTGACCTGTTGCTGAAAAGAAAAGAACTTCTAAAGGTAGAAGAAAAAACAGAAACTCATGTTGCGCTCACAGATCTCGGCAGACAATTGGCGGAGGTTGACCTTGGCGCAGAAGTTACCAATCGTCTCACTCCCAAAATGTTAAAAGAAGGTTCGTGGAAAAAACAGCAGTTTCGAGCATATGACGTGGAAGTAAACGTTCCGGCAATTTATGGAGGAAGAAAGCATATCGAACAACAGGCGATTGAATACATCAAACGCATTTGGTTAGATTTGGGGTTTAAAGAGATGACTGGGAATTATGTACAATCGGCTTTCTGGGATTTAGACGCATTGTTTGTTCCTCAAGATCATCCTGCAAGAGAAATGCAAGATACATTTTATCTTAATAAAAAAGCTCAACTTCCGGAGATGTGGAAAACAATAAAAAAAGTCCACGAAACTGGCGAGGAGACAGAAAGTAAAGGGTGGGGTGGAGAATTTAAAAAAGAAGAAACTGAACAAGTATTGCTGAGAACTCATACCACTGTACTTTCTGCTCGTACCTTAGCAAACCTTAAGAAAGAAGATTTACCAGCAAAATTTTTTGCGGTGGGAAAAGTTTTTCGAAATGAAGCATTAGATTGGAAACATCTTTTTGAATTTTATCAAATAGAAGGAATTGTTGTTGATCCTCAGGCCAATTTACAAAACTTAAAAGGATACCTTACTCAGTTCTACAAAAAAATGGGATATTCCAAAGTAAGGATGCGTCCAGCGCATTTTCCTTATACTGAACCTTCACTAGAAGTAGACGTGTTCCATCCAGGAAAACAGCAATGGATTGAACTTGGCGGTGCAGGAATTTTCCGACCGGAAGTGGTTATCCCTTTGCTTGGTTTTGACTGTCCTGTCTTGGCGTGGGGACAAGGATTAGCGAGAATCATCGGAGAATATTGGAATATGCAAGACATCCGCGACTTGTATAAAAATGACGTCAAGCAGCTGAGAGAATGGAAAGTGTTTTTAAGATAAGAAAAATATTGAACAAAAAACTCTCACCACTGGCGAGACAAACTAGACATACCACATGCCAACCATAACTTTAAACAAAAACGAGTTTGAAAAACTCGTTGGAAAAGAACTGCCTCTTGAAGAGTTGAAAGATCGCATCAGTATGCTAGGAACGGATTTAGAAAAGATTGAAAACAATGAAATTCATGTTGAAATATTTCCCAACCGGCCAGATATGCTTTCTGAGCAGGGGTTTGCAAGAGCATTTTCCAGTTTTATCGGTGTAAAAACAGGATTGCGTCAGTATGAAGTAAAAAAATCAGGTCTGAAAGTAATAGTTGATTCTTCCGTAACCATGCGCCCATACACTGCCTGTGCAATTGTAAAAAATCTACAATTTACTGATGAACGCATCAAAGAGATCATGCAGGCTCAAGAAAAGTTAGCAACAACTCATGGCAGAAATAGAAAAAAATCAGCCTACGGTATTTATCCTCTAAAAAGTATTAATTTCCCCGTAAAATATACTGCTAAAGATCCAGCAAAAGTGATGTTTCAACCGCTTGGCTTTACTTACAAAATAAAAGCGAGCGAAGTGGAAGAATTACATCCGGCAGGAAGGAAATATAAACCGTTAACAGAGGGATGGAAAGAATATCCTTTCTTCATTGATAGTAAAGAGAATGTTATGTGCATGTTGCCATACACCAATTCGCATGACACTGGCAAAGTAAGTGCAGACACTACGGAAGTTTTTATCGAATGCACCGGCACGGATCTCATTAACGTGCAAACAGCGTTGCATATGTTTGTAACTTTATTTGCAGATATGGGTGGAGAGATTTACAGCTTAGAAGTCCAATATCCTGATAAAACCATTACTACTCCTGATTTAACTCCGAGAAGAAAAAAAATAGATTTGTCGTATGTCAATAAGCGATTGGGATTGCAGTTAACAGAAAAAGAAGTACAACAGCTGTTAGAACGTATGGGGTTCGGGTATGGGGCTGGCGAGGCACTCATCCCTGCGTATCGCGCAGATATCTTACATCAAGTTGATTTTGTGGAAGATATTGCCATAGCTTATGGCTACGAAAATTTCAAAGAAGAGATTCCCAACGTCGCAACTATTGGTGAAGAAGCTGCTTTAGAAACATTTCTTACAAAAATTCGTGACATCTTTGTAGGTCTAAGTTTTTTGGAAGTAAAAAACTACCATCTCATGACTGTAGAAGATCTCAACATCAAAATGAATTTGCAAATGGATACTGTCGTGCCACTCAGGAATGCTTTAGGAGAACATAATCACTTAAGAAATTCTTTAGTTCCCAGCTTGTTGAAGAATCTTAGTGAAAATCAGCATCACGAATACCCTCAAAGCTTGTTTGAAATAGGAAGAGTTTTCACTTCTCATAAAGATGCCGAAACAGGCGTTGAAGAAAAAGAAAAATTGGCGTTGGTATTAGCCCACGAAAAAAGCGATTTCACTGAAGCCAAGCAAACTGTTGATGTACTGTTCAAGGCTTTAGGAATGAAAGTGAATGTGAAAGAAATTGATCATCGTTCTTGCATTCCTGGACGGGTTGGAGAAATTGTTGTAGGAGAAGAAGTTCTCGGTTTTCTTGGAGAGGTACATCCTCAAGTTCTGAATAATTGGAATGTAGAAGTTCCTGTAGTGATTGCAGAGATTGAAGTTGAGAAAGTATTTGCATTGTTGAGAACTTGATAAAAAATTAGAGATTTCTAAACTCTTCTACTTTACTTTTTTAACCTTCGGTTCTTCTTTTCTCTTCTGCTGCGGTCTTTCTGCAGGAGTTTTAGCTTTTGTTTCCCAAACAGGGAGACCTAATTTTTTAAAAGCGCTAGCAACTTCTTCATGTGATGCTCCTGAAGATATTTTAAGAGTTTCTGCTGTTGGTTCTAAATGTTTTACGTTTACTTTCTTTCTGCGTACATCGCCGTCTACCAGAACAAAAGTATTGTCAAGTTCTTCAACAACCACTGCTTTTCTTCCAGCATCTCTGCCAGCAATTTTTAATACAACTCTTCCTGGAGCGAAAAGACTCATGCGGTTACCTCTGCGCGTGTGCGTGCTTTAAGGTGTTCTCGCGTGCACATTGAACAATAATATCCACCAAAAGGACGCTCTGGCCGTTTTGAAGATTTAGGAATGTTTCTTAGAATGCTTACAATTTCTCTTGGAACTGCAAGAAGATTTTTCTTACAGTTTGCGCATTTTGCTCCTTGAGGCTTGTGTCTACGATAATGGACGGTGGTTTTTCCACCGGGCGTTTTTACATATACGCGACGTAAGCTTCGTGAGCGATGTTTTCCTGCGACCATGTTTTTATCTTTCTATTCTTTTTAGTTTTATTAGTGCTATTCTTGAGATTTATTAAACATCAGATTTGCAAAAAGAATTGCGCATCCGAGTTGCCTCAAGATTATCCCCAAGATTAATTCAAAGGCGATAATTGATTGGAAGAGGTGTTATTTATAAATGTTACTCACGTATTTTAAAAAATGCTAAAAAGCCCTTGAGGGGAATTGAACCCCCGACCTGCAGTTTTTTCTTTTACAATACGAAACTGCCGCTCTGCCGCTGAGCTACAAGGGCGATTTTTCTTAGTGGACTAAGCAAACGTAGTGTGCTTATGTCCGCTCTTGCGTCCCAGGGTAGCGTAACACGCTGCCGCCTGAGCTACAAGGGCAAGTAAAGAAAGAAAAGGTCTTTTATTTTTAAAATCTCGGTAGAAATAGCCCAGAAATCTACTTGAGTTGTTCTAAAATTTCTTCTTTGCCCTGAAATTTTTTCTGGCAAGAGAAACAAATGGGATATTGTTTACTGTTTCCTGATTTTTTAATGATAGTGCCTTTCAGCTTTCCCAAGAAAAGTTCTTTAATTTCTGTGTTGCAAATTGTGCATTTGGTGGACATGACCATTCTTGAAATTCCATTCTTTTTAAATCTATACCACAACTTCATAAATTTCAAACAGAAATTTTTGGAGTTTGGTATATACCAAAGAAATTAGGTCCAGAACCTAATTTCTTTAAGTATAAGCACAAAGAATATAAAAACACTTTAAAATTACTCTCTGGTATGAGAAAACGCATTGCCGTCATAGATCGTGAGAAATGCCATCCCGATGAATGTGGAAATTATCTTTGCGCTAAATTATGCCCTGTCAATCGCGCAGGCGCGGACTGTATCTATCCAGGAGATGATCCAGGAAAAAAAGCGCGCATTGATGAAATGCTCTGCACCGGATGCCAGATCTGCCCCAAGAGATGTCCGTTTGGGGCAATTTCTATCATCAACCTTCCTGAACAATTAGACGGTCCGCCCGTACATCGCTATGGAGAAAATTTGTTTGAACTCTATTCCCTCCCGACTCCTATCTTCGGCCAGGTAACGGGAATTCTCGGAAAGAACGGTTTAGGAAAATCTACCGCAATAAAAATTCTTGCCAACATTGTAAAACCAAATTTAGGGAAATGGCAGACCCCTGCTGAATTTAAAGAAGTCTTGCAATATTTCAAAGGTAAGGAAATACAGAAATTTCTTGAACAGCTCCAGCTAGGTAAGATCTCTCTTTCCTACAAACCTCAGCAGGTAGATTTAATTCCAAAACAATTTTCTGGAACTGTCCGCGAATTGCTGGAAAAAGTAGACAAGCAAGGCAATCTTCCCAGTATCGCTGAAAAATTACAACTCACTCATTTCTTGGATACTTCTGTTGCGCAAATTTCCGGCGGGGAATTACAGCGCGTAGCTATTGCTGCAACGGTGCTGAAAGGAGGCAATCTTTTCCTCTTTGACGAGCCTTCTTCCTATCTTGACATTAAACAACGTATCAATATCTCTGGATTCATAACTTCTTTAGCAACCGCAGAAACTGCAGTGATAACCATTGAACACGATTTAGTCATTCTTGATTACATGACCGAGTATCTCAATATTATGTATGGGCACGAAGGAGTTTTCGGGGTAGTTTCTGGAGTGAAATCCACACGTGAAGGAATCAATGCTTTTCTTGACGGCTATTTAAAAGAAGAAAATATGCGTTTCCGTGACCATGCCCTTAAGTTTGACAAAACGCAAGACGTACGTTTTAGCGCTCCTAAAAAACTCATTTCTTGGAAAAAGATAGAAAAGAAACTGGGCAACTTCCATCTTTCCACAGAAGAAGGAAGTTTGTATCGCAATGAGATTATTGGCATGCTGGGAGAGAATGGCATGGGAAAAACCTCTTTTGTAAAAATGCTTGCAGGAGTATTGCAGTCTGATTCTGGTGAGCTTGACACTGGAATAAAAGTAAGTTACAAGCCGCAATATTTAGAAACTTCTTCTGAAATGTTGGTAGGAGAATTTTTACAGCGCGCAGTGCAAAAATATCAACACCAACTAGTAGGACCGTTAGACGTGGAAAAATTATTTTCTCAAAAACTTTCTGAACTCTCCGGAGGGCAGTTGCAGCGTGTTGCTATTGTTAAATGTTTGGCAGAAGATGCAGACCTCTTCCTGCTGGATGAGCCTTCTGCTTATCTTGACGTAGAACAGCGTCTGCTGATTTCTAAAGTCATAAAAAACCTTGCCCGTGAGCGTGAAGTGAGCGTTCTGGTAGTTGATCACGACTTGCTGTTTTTAGATTATTTGTCTGACCGCTTGTTAGTATTCAGTGGAACTCCTGCTCGTGAAGGAGTATTGCGAGGGCCATTTTCTATGACGGAAGGGATGAATCTATTTTTGAAAGAGTTAGATATTACCCTGCGGCGTGACCATACTACTTTTAGGCCGCGCATTAATAAGAAAGATTCGGTAAAAGACCGTGAGCAGCGGGCAGAAGGTAAATGGTATGGGGGATAGAAATAACTTCATTATACTTTCTTTCTATTTTTGCCGCCTAGCTTTTCCCTACTTTTCTTCATGCCTCTCATCTTGGCAAGCTTCACTAACTTCTTAACTTTAGAACTCTTGTTTTTCTTGCTGGCAGAACGAGATTTCTTTCGTTGCGGCTTCTTTTTTTTTCCTTCTCTTTCCTTTTTTTTTTGCATTTTCTCCTTTTTCTCCCCTATATCCTATAACTTAGTTTCATATCAGCTTATCGCATTACTGCTTAACAATCTAACAGTTTAAGCCTCTGGACTCAGTGCAAGAGTTCCATAAACACCGTGCCAATACAACTTAACCTCTCGGCGGGTTTTAATGGTTATCTCTCGCGCCCCATCAATTTCCTGTCCAGCAAAAATGTAATCAGTTACCAGAAGCGCCACTGAAGGATGCAGTGAAATATACGTTGCCGCATCAACTGGATTCCGAAAAGCAGTTACTGGATATCCCCTACTTTGCAGAATCAAGCTTAACATATCCAAAGAATCTTTCTCATCATCTACAACTACAATTTCAAGAGATTCAAGAGATTTATGATGGTCTGCAGTCATGATATGTATTACCAACACCCCCCCTCTTATTTTCCTTCTTATTTTTTATGGCAAATATGCCCTCACTATTTAATATTTGCTATTTATTATTCTATTGGAGTGATACTTAAAAACCACTATAAGGTAGCACTTAAATTTATAAACCCCCTTGCTTTTTCTAAAAAAATGGTTTCCCTTGAAGATTTTCAGCGCGGATTACGGCAAAAAAAACAGGAAGAACAGGAAAAATTATCTGCGGCTTTGGAAAAAGAAGGATTTGGATTGGTGAGTGAGCTGGGAGAAGGCGGTGAAGGGACTACTTATTTAATTGAGCGAGAAGGACAACGCCATGCAGGAAAATTTTTACCGGTTGCAGAAGCTAACAATGCTGAAGATTTAGAAAAAGTATTGCACGAAGCAGAAGTATTACGGCATTTAGCGCATTCGCGTATCCCTCAATATCATGGAATTGTGGAATTGCCGGAATTAGGCGGCTTCTTGACCATTAGAGAATTTATTGATAATGATGGGGGAAGAACTTCTTTGCGTGACATATTGCGGAAAAAGAGAGCTTTGCCAGAAAAGCAAGCGGCAAATATTTTAGATTCGGTATTAGAAATTATGGAATATTTGCATGATCCTGCACAGCATCCTGCCTTTAGAGTTCCGGTAGTGCATAGAGATATAAAACCAGATCATATTTTTGTTGATGCAGAAAATCGCGCATATCTCATTGATTTTGGTATTGCAAAAACCAGCAGAGCTACACAAGCTACAAGGATTACTAAAAAAGGAACTTTTGAGTATATGCCACCAGAACAGAATGTGGGTGATGGGTATCCGCAAAGTGATTTATTTTCATTAGGAGTTACGGCTTTAGAAATGCTTCTTGGCGAAGTGCCGGAATATTTTAGAAAAGGATATTTCTCAAGGAATGGATATGCACTGCCGAGCACCGTTGGATTGAATCCTTCCTGGAAAGAGATTCTGGAAACAATGGTAAAATTGGAATATGCCGAACGACCTGCATCAGCAGGTAAAATCAGAAAAATGTTGAGAGAGAAAGGACTTTTAGAAAATGAATTGGAAGAGAAAGTTAAATCTGTAAAAGATGAAATTACTAATGATGCCTTTGTAGCAAGAGTGCAGAAGCTGGCGAAAGAAAGAGTGGATGATGCTAGTTTAGAAATAGCTTCCATCACGGCTTATAATAGATTGCTTGGCCTCTTTGACTCAGAAAATTATGGTAAAATATACAACCAGTTGAATACTGTGAAAACAGGAACAAAAAATAAATTTTTAGATGCGTTTGCGCAAGAAGGATATCGCTCCCACATTTTATTCAATCTAAATTCTGGAAATTTCATACTTTCTTACTTCACTCGTCACATCCCCGGAACTGAAAGAGAGCAAATACTCATAGAAACAGAAGCCAAAAATAAATGGTTTAGGAACAAACCATTTACCGGCTATACTTACGCAGAAACTAAAGAAGGTGAATGTGCTCGTGAAGTAGTGAGCAAGATTATGGGAAATGGATACGGAAAAGCAATTGCGTTATTACCCATGATTATTGCAGATATAGGTGGAGCAGCAGCATACTTGGTAGGGGATAGCCATTTTTCAGGATTTTCTTTAAATTCTACCGTTTTTGTGGAAAAAAACTTTCTATCCTGATTTTAAAAATTTCTAAGTTAATTTTATAAACCACTCCTCTTTCTTCTCTTCAGGTGATTCAAAATGCCAAGAAGCAAAAAAGATTTAGAAAAATTGTATAAAGTAAAGCGCGCAGAACTCGCTGCAT
>JACPNC010000033.1:0-1939 GCA_016185685.1 Candidatus Woesearchaeota archaeon
GTTTAGCTTCTTGAAGCAAAATCGTCGTCATGGCCTAAAGATGAGCGAGGAACAAAGATTGCTTGCATAAAATTATTGGTTTGCTTCATCGATTAACAAATTTTCTTATTATATAGCAAGATTATCTGAAAGCAAACCGAGTGAATGGCCGAGATGATTTTGCCTAACTTCTGAAAGCTAAACAATTACCTTTTAAATGATTTTTTTTATTTTACTCAGAATTAACAACTGCAGTCTCCGGCTCGCAAGTTAGCGTGTAAGCAAGGCATTTTCCGCATGCATTATTTTTACAATAATTCCCCATGCGATACTCGTACTCATCGCGGGAAATTTTGCCGGTGTCATAATTGAGCTGAGTTACTTCACGCACAAACTTTTTTCCTTGGTTAATTGCTCTCCTTGCTTCATCTCGATCTATTTCCGTTGAGGTTGAAGCTGCCTCCTGAAAATCTTCACCTAGAAAACGGATGGAGCGAATCCCATAGAAAGATTCCTCTTTCGTTTTAGCATAATTTCTAAAAGCATATGCGGGAAGACCGCCAGTGCTTTCTTCAACAAATCGAACGAACTGCCGATATTCTTTTTGTAAAGGAGGATATACTCTTGCAGCTTCTTTTAGTACAGCATCAACCATAGCAATATTCCCGATTCCTTCTTTGTCAAAACGTTTTTCAGCAGTATCAGCATTGAGTCGTCTTATCCACAAGTCCAACAACTGATAGGCTTTGTCTATTTTTTGCGGATCAAGCTGTTGATATTCTTCTTGATTTAAATCAAGACTTTCAAAAGATTGATGGTACATTCTTTCAAATTCTTTTTTCTGGAATTCAACAATTTCTGAAGCAAGTTCTGGCGTGAGTTCTCCCTCTTTACTACTCGATAAGTCGCCGTAAATTGCTAATTTTACCCTTAAATCCAATATAAACTCTCTGAACTCATGGTCTTTTCCAAGAGTGACATATCCCTCATAAAGAACATCGGAATAGAGGCTATCAAGTTTTTCACGAACATATTCTTCGTAATTGATTCCACTGCTACGCAATAAAGAGTATTCTTGAACATAGAGATGAGAGTCTTGCATATGAGCATATTCATGATCGATAATCTGAAGGGGATTATTACCTCGAATAGGACGATCTTGCAAGGTTGCCGGATCAAATGCTCTCTCTCCAAAAAGAAAGTGTTCATCTTCACCAGTCTTGCGATCTTGGCTATGATATGCATTAAAACGCCCATCAAATTTAATCATTTTTATTGGCTCTACTTTCGAAGGATTCTTAGTAATCCATTCATCAACAATCTGGGCCATATTTGCACTAATTTCGTTGATCCTTTCAATTTCGATTTGCTTTATATTTTTAGCGATTAAATCACGAGAATTTTCAGCATAAACACCGGTTTCGCCAAATTGTTCGATGAGTCCTTTAAGTCTTTCTTTTTCTACAGTGATATCTTGATCAAAATCTCTGAGCGCAAACTGAATTGCAGGATATTTCGCCTGTAAATCATCAATCGTTTTCATCTGATTCTCTGCAAGACCACGAGAAACGCGCAAACCAATGGCATTTTCAGTTATCTTCTTTTCATTGCTTAAAACAGCATAACGATTTGAAGAAGTTACTACTGTTGTTGCTAAATCTTTTCCCCCCGATACACTCTGTAACTCAAATGCTGCACTGTTTTCAAGAGATATCTCTTTATCTTGAGGGTACGGAGGCGGAGGAGAAATTTTTATTTGCCTTTCAGTAACACTCACAATTAAATCTCTTCCAGTAATGATATCTAATGAGCCTTTTTGAAAAATATGTTTCACCAAGGGAATTTTTCCTTCCAACTCCCGAGAAGTTACTGTAATACTATCTCCGTTCTTAACGCTAATGCTCAAAGAACTCAACTCATCTGCAACCCAAGTAAACTTATCAGGAATAATACTTCCCAT
>JACPNC010000033.1:1957-7561 GCA_016185685.1 Candidatus Woesearchaeota archaeon
TCGCATCTCTTTCATATTTTCGCTTTACCATACCAAATAAAGTATTGCCTGGCTGAGGGAGAATAACTACTTCGCTGCCTTTTTGTGAATAGATATCCAAACTTGTTTCAGTGATCACCATGTAATTTCTCCCCGCATAATCCCCATACTTTTCCTCTTGATTCTTCGCTTCACGAACATCAAAATATACATTCACGTCACTCTGTTGTTTGGGGATGAGATAATCTCCAATTTTTGCTTCATCGCCAACAAGAACATATGCTTGACCATTTCTGAAACTGAGTTGGCGAACTTTCAGAGTCTCCCCTTTCGCAGTAAGAAAATCAAGCTCTTCGGTGATGGTAAAAGTATCTTCTGCAGAAATTTTTTCTTCAGTAACTTTCGTAGGAAAAACAATCAGGATTTGCCCATTTTCATTTACATCAATCGCCCACCCTTCTTTTCCTGCAACCGCAAAACTTCCATACGAAGCGCGCAAAACACCTCCTTCAAAAGTTGCACCGCTTTCCAGCTGATTAAGTGTAAAACCAAACTTGTTTTTGATGGCAGTAGAAAGATATTCTTTGTTCAGATTTTCCAGAGAAATAGCGTCCAAAGTTCCCCGCTCCAAATGCGCTTCAAGAATCTCTGAAGTAACTTCCCGTCCTCTTCCTACGGCAAGAGCTTTGCTTACATCTACTTTGTAAGCATATGCAGAAGGAACACGAGTAAAATCAATTTTAGAATAGTCAATGCTTTCCTGATTATCCCAGTTCAGAGAATTATAATCTCCATTTTGCCAGTCAAAATTTTCTGGAGCATTGGCATCGTAGCAAAAAGAAGGATTTTCCTGATCAGGGCAAGGGGCAAGTGCTAATGGAAGTGAAAAAAGTAAGACTATGAAGAAAGACAATGAGAAAATAAAAATATTTTTTTTCATGATTGTTCTCCGTACTTTACTGCAAAACGCAGAACATATTTTTCATCTCCCAACACATAATCCTCATCTGTTATTTCATACACATACACATTATCATAGTAAGGAAGTACTTCAACAAAAAGTGAATTTTCATCAGCAAGATCAGAAAAACAAGTGATGCAAATGCCACGCCCTTCTTGTGTTTTTACTATCTCCTGCGCAACTAAAAAATCTTTCTGCAATTGTTCTGCAGGTAATCTCACACGGAAAAATTCCAATTTTTTCGTTTGAAGTCCTTTTTTGAAAGTAAGAGGAAGTTCGGTTCTTATATCCAACTGCGGTTTTGAAACGTCACTCAATACTACTTTAGTGTATGGTGATTTAACAATAATATTATACCCTTGTTTTTCAAAAACAGTAAAATCAAGACAGAAATCCAGCATAGTATCGATATATTTGCCAATTTCTTCTGCTCTCTTCTCTGATGAAGGAAAAAAATCATTCATTCCATTTTTGAAGTAAGGAACATCATCTCTAAGTCCAGTGGTTGCTTCCAAAGGAAGAATGAAATATCCACCTCGTTTTCCCGTCGTTAAAATTGCTTTTTCCGCAGTCTGCTCAAGACATTTTTCCACCATCTGCACCACTGCTTCCGTCTGTAGAGGAGTAACTTTTTGTTGCGGCATCTTGAGAGAAAAAGAAAAGATAACAATTCCTGCAATAATCACTAGTAAGATCCCTAGAATTATGAAAATAGTAATTTGTCCTCTTTTTGCAAACATAAAATCACATAAAAGAAAATGAATATTTAAGATTTGCTAAGGCAAAATCTACCGTCTATTCTTCCAAAACTGAAAGACAACAACCTTTTTAAGCCACAAAAGCATTCTTCAAAAAAAGACTTGAATATTTAAAAAATGAATAAAAGAGGACAGGTAACGTTATTTATAGTACTAGGACTTATTATCTTATTAACCACTTCTCTTCTGTTCGCTTCTCAATCCATTCTTCAAACACAGGAAAAACAGCCAAAGATTCTTGTGCCCGGCGTAGACCTTTCCCTACAAGTATACATCGAAAACTGCTTAGAAAAAACCACAATTAAAGGCACTACTCTTTTGATGGCTCAAGGGGGATACGAGAATCCATTATTCTTCGTGCCTTTTCAAGAAAATAAAGCCCCTTATTACCTTGAGTATAACTCAGACACTGCTTTTCTACTTTCCCCTTCAAAAAAAATGATGGAAGAAGAACTTTCATTATATATAGAGAAAAATCTTGAAAGTTGTATGCAGCACTTTGCGCCTTTTGCCAGAGAAGGAATAATGATTACCGAAAATAATTCTCTTCAACTTCAGAATGATATTCTCCAGATTCCAGGAATCCAAGTTATTGTTTCTCAGCCAAAAGCAGAAGTCCAGATAGGAACAGATAAAAAAATAACTTCCTCCTTGCACTTTCCAATTCATATTAAAGAAGGAGAACGCAAAAAAGAATTACGTGACTTTAGTATTTCAATTCACTCTCCTCTTGCTAAATTACATGCCCTTGCGCAAGAGATCAGTGAACAACAACGAGCAAATGAGATGGACCTAAGTATATTGCTGGATATTGCAGAAAGAGAAGAGATAAGTTATCAGTTAACTTTCATTAATAACAGCCACACTGTGATTTATTCTTTGTACGATCTCAAACCACAGATAGACGAGTTTGAAAAAATAGATTTCAAAGATAAAGAAAGTTTTAATTTTGCAGTAAAGTATCATTGGCCAGAAGAAAAGTTTGTTTCAGAATCATTTTTAATCCCTAAATCTTTTTCTTTAGAAGCAAAAATCACTAATAATCAACAAAAACAACAACAAAAAAACTATCAAAAACAACAAAAGCCATCAAAAACAATTTCTCTCAGTGGAAAAGCGATCACATTTTTAGGAGAAGAAGTGCCGCAACAAGAAAACTCTTTTCCAACAGAAATGATTTCATCAGAAACTGCAGAATTATCCGGATAAAACACAAGAAATTATTCAAAAAAATCCCCAAGCGTATGAAGCTGTCATTTCACAAGATATTGCTTATGCCAATCAAAATCCAGAGGCATTAAAAATATATTTTACGACCCAGGGAGTAGAATTTGCGTCTCTAGAAGGAGGATTTGAAAGTTTTGATGGAAATCATTTCCTGACCAAGGCAGGAAATAAATTTACCGCAGATCATCTTAAAAATCTCGTTGCAGGAGGGGCAGAAAAATTGACTATAGATAAAGATGGTTTGTTCACATTCGTACGCAAAGAAAAAAATTATGCTCTTCTTGCAGGAACTTTTGAAACAGTTGAAAATAAAATTTCCTTGGTGAGCGGGATTTTAGAAAGTGAAGAATTTGGAACTATCAGTATTGATATTCCCGAAGAACAGCCAAAAACAATGATTGTTTTTGGAGAACAAATAAGTCTCATGGGTGGAGGAATTGCTTTTGGAGATAATTTTCTGTTCGCTGGCGGAGTAATTTTGCACAGCCCAGAACACATTGAAATATTAAAAGGAAGCAAACTCACTCTTGCAATTCCTGGAAGTAAACAAGACCAATTACCAGAACAATCCACCAGCGAAAAAACAGAAAAAAAAGAAGAGATATCAAGAATATTTCTGGGAGCAACTAAAGAAACAGATATCTTTTTTGATAAAAAAAATCATCAAGGAAATAAAAAAAGTTGGATACAAATCAGCAGAAATACTTTACGAGTTACAGCAGAAGATAATGCAGAACTTACGTTAGGAATCACTAGTACTCCATTCAAAGAAGTCGCAGTTGATTCTTTACGAGGAATTGTTACTCTTAACGATGAACTGGAAGGTAAAAAATTTTCCCTGATCCTTAAACGGGGGCGTTATTCTGTTGTTGGTCCAGCAAAATTCTCTCGAAGAATAGTCGCAGAAGGAGTTCAATTTTCTCCCGAAGGCATAACTAACTGTAAAATATATTGCCAGCAAGTTATGGGAATTGAAGATGATGAATTTATTCAGGATTCACGAACAATAGAAGAACTTTTGAATGAGGGAAAAAACGCAAAAGATCCATATCAACGTGCAGCAGCTCTTGCAGAATTAGAAAAACAATATGGTGCTGCTGATATTTCTACACAAGAAAAAATTCGCCAAGCATGGATTACTGCATTAGATGATGAAAATCAAAGAGTAAGATTATCAGCTCTGGCAAAATTGGCACTTCTCCAAGAAATCCCCATGCCGCACGTAATAGCTTCACTGGCAGATGATAATCTCGCAATACGAGAATTTGCAGTACAAATTCTTCCAAGTCTAAAAATGGATACGCAAGAAAAAATAAACCTCATACAACAAACATTTGCGCAGGAAAAAGAAGATGAAATCAAAAGAGTCTTGCTCATGAGCTTAAGTGAAATGAAAGAAAATGCGCCACGAAGATGGATATATTCCATTTTGAGAGATAAACAACTTTCAAATAAAGTACGTAATGGAGCAGCACTTGCTTTTATTCGTCTACAGACACCGGAAGACAAAGCATTACTTTTAGAAACGTTTTTGGATTTGGAAGAAACTCCTGAAATCAGACAAACAATACTTTATTTTTCACCAGACCTCTTTTCAACAGAGGAAGAATGGAAAAACGCCCTTTTAGATAAAAACCCCGAAGTACGAAAAACCGCCGCAAATCATTTAGTTTTAGCAGTTGAAGAGAACAAAGTAAATCGGATACAAATACTTTCAGAAGCACTTATCATAGAAGATACTCCAGATACTAAAGCAAGTCAACTGTTCTCAATGCAATCCATTATTCAACAAATGCCTCCGAAAGAAGTTCTGGACTTTGTGCAAAACAACCCAGAAATTATTGGCGAGTTAATGCAACAATTAAATGACAAACAAATGATTAAAGGTGGAGCCCAGGTAGGCTGGCTTGCCAGTGCGGCGTATACTTCAATCGTCAAAAGCCTGGAAGAACTTGCCACTGTATCACATTCTCCGCAAAAAGAAGATGCGTTAAATACTGCTTTGGATTTAGAATTTGCTAGATTAATAACGCTTGAGCAAATTGACCCGGAAAGTAACTTTAGACAGAAAATAGAAGAGATAAGGAAACGGGAATATATCCATATAAAAGATATTCCTTTTTTACTTCAGGTAGAAAAATCAGATCTTGCGCAAACCTCTGATTCTCTCATAGCAGAAATACAACAAAGAAGTGCATCTCAAACCCACCTCTCACGAGAAGATAATCCAGGCTATGTGAGTGAAGGACCAGAACAAGTAAACGAACTTTCCTATGGAGAACTCTTAAAAGTAAGTGTTGGTTTTAATAGGAGGAAAAGTGACATTTGAAGAAAGAGCCCCTTTGAATGAAGAAGGCAATGGGATTTATCCTTTAGAACAACAGACTATACATGATTCAAGGAAAGTAGCAAATTTTCATTTACACAGCAGTACTGAAAACTCTAAACCATATGCTGGTCCGAGTGGAAATTCACAGCACGGAGACATCGGATTAGTATTTGCTCAGCAAATCGATGGATTGGTAATTACAAAATTAGAAGGAAATAAGTTTAATGTTGACTTTTATACTCAGGGAGGAGCCCCTATTTCTACCGTTACTAAAAATCTTCCAGTTGTTGATCTTGGAAATTATGAGTATGAGTAAAAATCCCAATCGCAGCAGAGCTGCGGGGCATTTG
>JACPNC010000021.1 GCA_016185685.1 Candidatus Woesearchaeota archaeon
AATGACGCAAATACGCTTTGGTAAAATGCTGGCAAGTAGAACAACCGCATCCTTTTTCTATAGGTGAAAAATCTTCTTTATGTTTTATTTGTTTCAGCTGTATAGGACCTTGTCTCGTGAATAGGTGTCCATGACGCGCCATTTTCGTAGGGTATACAGAATCAAAACAATCAATACCCCTGCCAATCAGTTCTAATAATTCTCTTGGACTACCCACGCCCATTACATATCTTGGCTTGTTTTCAGGAATATAAGGCAAAGCAGAGTCTACTGCTTCATACATTTTTTCATGCGGCTCACCGATAGCCACGCCGCCAATAGCTATGCCATCAAAAGGCAATGAGGAAATAAATTGAGCACTTTCTTTTCTCAAATCAGGATAAAAATTGCCTTGCACTATTCCGAACAACAACTGCTGTCGTTGTTCGGAATCATTTTTTAAACATAAATAATCTTTTTCTTTTTTCATGCGCTGATGAATTTCCAAACATTCCTTTCCCCATCGATGAGTATTCTCCATGGCTTTTTTGGCATCTTCAAAACTCACACCGTAAGAAGACATATCATCAAGCATCATTGCTACATCGCTGCCCAAAGTAAGTTCAATTTCCATGATTTTTTTCGGTGTTAAGACCACATGAGAGTTATCGTATGGGCTTCTGAAATGCAAACCTTTTTTACTTTTCATTTCAAATATGCCTCGCGACATCTGAAACCCACCGCAGTCAGTAAAAATAACACCAGAAAAATTCATAAATTTGTGCAAGCCGCCAGCTTTTTGTACCAGTTCAATTCCCGGCCTCAGGCTGAGAATAAATGCATTGCAAATAAGTGCAGGCAATTGAATTTTTTTATAATCATCTGCAGTGATAAATTTACCTGTTGCTCGGGTTGCAGCAGGCATGAAAAAAGGGGTTTCTATCTCTCCGTGAGCGGTTTTAAGTTTTCCAATACGTGCAGTTCCGTCTTGATGGGTGAGGGTGAAAGCCATTTGAAAGTAATTTATGAATTAGTCAATGAGTTAATCAGTTACAGTTAATCAGTTAATCAGTTAATCAGTTAAAGGGTTAATCGCCCATAACTACTTTAATCTCTATTTTCAAGGCCATTTAAAAAGTTTTATCAGTTTTAACACACTTTTTAGAGATTTCACTTTAGTAAAATTTTTCAACAAATCATTTAAAAACAAACTTCTCTGTAAGCTCAGTAACTTCCCATGAATCGCAAACAGCAAATTGATGATTTCCTTGGACATATGCAGGAAAAGTATATTCTTAAAGGAGGATTTCAAGAGAAAATGCAGGATATTTTAGAAAAATTGCTTGAAACTGATTTTTCGGATAAGCAAGTAACTTATTTTCTGCAAGAAGCAGAAGTAACCTACCAGCGACAAGCACAAGTACAGGAAGATATTGAGTACATTAGAAAAACTTTAGGTGAAAATTGGGTAAATTTAGCTGAAAGTTTGCAAACGATTGTACTTAATTTAGAACAATTAAAATTAAACGAAATTATTTCACACCAAAGATATAATTCAAAAAAGAAATTAGATTAGATTAGATTAGATTATTTTAAATTAGATTAAATGGGTTAAGTCGTGGAGATCAAACAGATGAACAGAGAAGCAGTTGTAGCAGGATTTTTACAAGAAGTACAAGAAAGATATACCCCTCCAGAAGCCACACTCCAGGAAGCGATATCTTGGCTTGAAGAAGCATGTAATGAAGAAAAGTATTCGGAAAATGACTTTCGTTTTCAGCTTGGATTGGTAAAATTTTCCTGTGAACGAGAACATAGTGAACGGCCATTAATGGAAGAACACTCACATCTTTACCTACTTTTAGAGCAAAAGCTGTCACAGGGAAAACAGCGAGGATATTATGGAAGATTAAAAGAACTTGAAAAAGAAATCAGAGCATATCGACAAGAGACAAAGAATATTGCTACCGCCTACTTTGAACGCAGAGGAAAAGTATTGCATTGAGAAAGAACATTTTTAAATATCACTTTAAATAGCTCTTCTTATGTTCATACTCGGCATAGAATGTACTGCACATACCTTTGGCATCGGTATTGTTTCAGATACAGGAAAAGTACTGGCAAATATAATAGATAGTTATACTTCTCCAGAAGCAGGCATGATTCCGCATAAAGTGGCAGAACATCATCGATTAGTGGCAGAGGAAGTATTGCAGAAAGCGTTTCAACAAGCACAGCAAAATGTCCATGCAAAGCATTTTTCTTGGGATGATATTTCTTTTGTTGCTTATTCTGCTGGTCCTGGATTAGATCCTTCACTTCTTGCAGGGTATGAAAAAGCCAAAGAATGGAGCAAAAAATATCAAAAAAAACTGATCGGCGTAAATCATCCCGCCGCACATCTGAGCATTGGAAAGATCATTCACAAACTGAAAGATCCTTGTTATCTGTATGTTTCTGGAGTGAATACACAAGTGATTGTGCAGGCGAATGGAAAATATCATGTACTGGGAGAGACTTTAGATAATGGCTTGGGAAATATGTTAGATAAATTTGGCAGATTGCTTGGATTGGGTTTCCCGGCAGGACCAAAGATTGAAGAGCTTGCAAAAAAAGGAAAATATGTTGAACTTCCTTACGCAGTTAAAGGGATGGATGTTTCTTTCTCGGGAATTTTAACTAAAGTAGAACAATTATTTAAGCAAAAAAAAGCGAGTGCTGAAGACCTTTGTTTTTCTCTCCAAGAAACATGTTTTGCCATGATGACAGAAGTTACTGAAAGAGCCATGGCGCATGCAGAAAAAAAAGAATTACTTCTCGTCGGTGGCGTAGGAGCAAATCAGCGTTTTTGCACCATGTTAGATATCATGTGCAAAGAAAGAGGAGCGAAATTCTTTAAAGTCCCTTTGGAGCTGGTCAGAGACAATGGAGCAATGATTGCCTGGGAAGGATTTTTGAGGAAAGATACTTCAGGAGATATTGAAATCAATCCGCATTGGAGAATTAATGAAGTGTAGAAGAGCACTATCCGAAAAGTGAGTGATTTCAGGAAAAACGCCGCCGCCCGTACCAAGATGTTGGCGAGGAACAACTGTTGCTTGCACGAAATCATTGATTTGCTTTATCTATTTAATTCTCTTATTTTCTAATGTATAAAATATCGAAAAGCAAACCAAGCCAACGGTACAGGCGGCGTTTTCCCGTCGGTGAGCGCTAACATGCCATTCGGCTTGTGCAATCATGTAAGAATAGTTCTACGAAAATATGTAAAAAATTCCTAGCGATTGCACCTACCAATACAGCCGATAATCTGTTCTCGCCTCATCTCTTGGCAAAGTTAGCGCTCATCCCGAAATCACTCACAAAATAGATAGTGCCTGTAGAAGATAAACTTTAAAAATACCTTATTTTTTAGCAATTCTATGAACTCCTATCTTTCTTGTAATTTATGTACCGCAGTAAACGAAGAATATCGTATAGTAAAAAAAACAGATGAAGCTTACGCCATCATTCCTTTGCACCCTTTAGTAGAAGGGCACGTAATGATTCTCCCAAAAAGACATGCCCTCTTAGAAGAATTAACGGCAAAAGAACTGGTAGAGCTACGTGATCTGGTGATTATTCTGAAAAATAAATTGATTGATTTGTATCCTGAAAGACCGCCGCAGTTAATCACTGATATGAATACTTTCCATGCATCTATTCCAGAACACTTTCATTACCATCTTGTTCCGAACACTTATAATTTTAGAACACTTCTTGCAGCACATGACCCCGCCATTCCAAGAAAAAAAGAAGCAGTGCGAAGTGAGTTGGAAAAGATGGCGAAGATGTTGAGATAATATATTTATTTTAAAACCTAAATTGGATTAGATATTCTTAAAGTAAATTTAAAGTTAAATGTTGGGGCTCTCGTTCGTAGAAAGATTTAAATAGTTTAATTGTTTAACTATTTAACTGTTTAACATAAGTTTTGGAGGTATAAAAATGGATACTAATCTTGTAAAAATGAGTCCGAAAGGACAGTTGGTAGTTCCTCAAGATATAAGGATTGACGAAGGATTTACTCCAGGAGATAGATTTGTTCCGTTTCCTGTAAAAGGAGGAATACTGTTTAAGAAAGTTGAAATGCCCAATGTAAAAGCAGAATTTCAGAAATTATCGAAAGAAATTGAGAAGCAGTTCAAGAAACAGAAAGTTACCCCCGAGGATGTTGATGAGGCAGTTAAATGGGCAAGACGAAAGTCCTCTTAGATACTAATATTCTCATTTCCGCTCTTGGCTGGTCTGGAAAGCCAAAAGCTATTTTTGAGAAATGTTTGAAGAATTAGAGTTGGTTACTTCCCAAAACCAGATTGAAGAATTAAAGCGAGTAATGGATTATCTGAAATTCAATTTTAGAGAAGAACATAAAGCAGCGTTCATTTCCGTAATTCTAGAGATTGCAACAGTGGTTGAGATAACTGGCAAGGTAAAAGTAATTGTAGATGATCCTGATGATAATGCAATACTGGAAACAGCAATAGTCGGAAATGTTCAATATTTAATTAGTGGAGATCCTCATTTACTTAAACTGAAAGAGTTTGCTAAAGTGAAAATTGTTACGGCAAGTGAATTTCTGGGAATTTAAGAAAGTAAGAGATTACGGGCACAAAAAGAAGAAAGAAGAGTAATGTATGGGCACAAGAGCATACGATATTAAATCAACATTGAAATTTTTAATAAGCCAATATAGATAACTGCTATGACTCAACCAATTCCACATCTTTACCTACATAATTTGAAAGAACTACTCCAAATATTTCTGTTGAAAGAGAACCAGAATCTTTTTTTATACTAACTCTCGTCAAATAAACTCGTTCTGGAAAGACTAATTCAGGTGTAGAAACTCTTTCAACAAGTGTTGGTTTTGAAACTTCAGTTATTCTTCCCTTCGTTCTTAAATTTTCGTATGCCATAATCATGTAACTATAGAGTAGTATTTAAAGCATTTGGTATGTTTTGTTTTTGCCACTTAAAGTAATCATAAAAAAAGCCATTAAGATAACAGAAAACCACAATTCATTTAAATTCTTATTTTTCTTAATATCTTATGACTCCTACTTTTCGTTATGCTCATCTTGCAGACTTACACTTAGGATCATGGAGAGATGAAAAAATGCGGGAACTGAGCACCAAAGCTTTCCTGCAAGCCATGGATACTTGTATTGGATTGAAAATTGATTTTATTCTATTTGCTGGGGATATTTTTAACACTTCTCTGCCAGGCATAGACACGCTCAAGACTGTTACAAAGAAACTTAAAGAACTAAAAGACAAAGAGATTCCATTATATGTTATTGCAGGATCACACGATTTTTCTCCCAGCGGAAAAACCATGATTGATGTACTGGAACATGCAGGATTACTGATTAATGTCTGCAAAGGGGCAGTTGATCCGCAAACCAACAAACTCCATTTACGGTTTACTGTTGATAGAAAAACTAGAGCAAAAATAACGGGAATTTTAGGAAGAAAAGGACAACTAGATAAAAAATATTATGAAGATCTCGCCCACGAACCATTAGAACAAGAGCAAGGATACAAAATATTTATGTTTCATACCAGTATTTCTGAATTAAAACCAAAACATTTGGAACAAATTGAATCGCAGCCAGCATCATTTTTGCCGAAAGGATTCGCCTATTACGCCGGAGGACACATCCATCATAGGAATGAGGTACTTATTCCAGAATATGGGTTACTTACCTATCCCGGCGCGTTATTTCCAAATAACTTTGCTGAAGTTGAAAAGTATAGTCATGGAGGATTTTATGTAGTAACAGTTAGTGAAGAAGAAAGAGAAGAAGAAGAAGAAGAAGAATGTGAAAAAAAAAGTGAACAAGAAATAGAACAAGAAAAAAAACAGGAATTAAAAAATGAACTGGAAAATGAACAAAAACTCGCTGAAGCTGAAAATCATAAGCGTACGCAGATCATCGAATGGTTACCGGTAGAGGTAGCAAAACATCACAAAGTATTCATTGATTGCACCAACAAATCTCCGGAAGTAATTATATTTGAGATTCTCAATCATTTCCATAACCAAGATCTGCAAAAAAATGTGATAACTATTCGTCTTTCTGGTATGCTGGCAGAGGGAGGTAGTTCGCAGATTAATTGGAAAGAGATATTTGACCAACTCTATCAACAAGGGGCAGAAGTAATCATGAAAAATACCGCTGAACTCCATGCAGAAGACTTTGAGGAGATTCATATTGCTGAAGCAGCTCCCGAAGTAATGGAAGAAAGAGTAATACGAGAACATTTACAGCAAAGTGAAATTTTTAGTAAAGAGATAGAATTCCATTTAGCTGTTTCTTTGCTTTCCCTGCTGAACACGAATAAAAAAGAAGGCGAAACTGTTGCTGATTTCCAACAAAGGATTTGCAGTGAGACGAAAAGAGTAATGGAAGAAGTGCCATAGGCAGTAAGACACTTTATACCTCTTTCTCTCGCAATATGAAGTGCCTCTACTTCCGGCTCTGTAGAAAATCTCAAAAAAGTCGCCTTTGCCGCAGAATCTGTGTCGCTTCATAGATAAAAATAAGAAGAGCGACAACAACAATTCTGTAATTTTAGCAGTTCAGATTCTGCATCTTGGCAAGGGCGACAACTTTTTCTACAGAGCCTCCACTTCCAAAATTCTTAAATACTTCTTTCTATTTCTGAACCATATGTGGCCGCTGGTGATGGATTTATTGGAATTTGTAATTGGCTGGTTTATCGTGCCAAAAGTTTTCTTTTTTATGATACTTATCTTGCTGGCATATTATGGCCTCCCCGAAGCACAAAGCACCCTCTTTATCCAGTTAGGAAAATTTGTGTTGATGATACTCCTTCTGATGGTTCGACGCGTAGTTGCGCTTGGATTCGTTCTAGATTATCTTTTAGACATACTTCATATTGATTTTTCTATAGAACGGCTTGAAAATTTGTTAAAAATATAAGAATATAAAAGACAAAGAAGAGACAAAGAAAGAATATGAAAAATTTCCTCACTTTTTTCTTTCTTTCCTTTTTTATTTTTCTTCTCATTTCTGGTTGTACTTCTTCTCAAAATGTACAAAATGTCCAAAAAATACAAATCTCCTGCTGTGAAGAATGTTTAGCTCAGGCAGAAAGAGATCCTTCAGGATACGATATCAGCATTAAACCCTGCAGGCAGTATGAATTAAGTGAAGAGTGCGGGAATTTTTTTAGAAAGGAAAGTGTGTTGGTTGGAGAGTGTAGAAATGAGTAACAAAATGTTAGACCTATACCTCATAAGACATGCAGAAAGTGAAGCAAACAATAATCCTCATCTTATTAGTGGAAGATCAAATGAAATTCCTTTGTCTGAAGTAGGAAAATATCAAGCAGAACTTTTGGGAAAAAGATTCAAAGACCATAAAATTATTTTTGATCGATGGTATTCTTCAACAGCAGTAAGAACTGTCGAGACAGCAAGAATCTCAGGAAAAGTGGTAGAACATTCCATCGATGAAGTATTAAAATCTCCCGAACTCTTGGAATTAGATATGGGTGAGTGGGTAGGAAGATTAAGGACAGAGGCGTACACTCCAGAAGTGTTATCTAAAATTAATAGCGATAATTGGAACTTTGCTCCACCGGGAGGAGAGTCACAAAGAGAAGTTGAAGAAAGAATGCTAAGATGGGTTAATGGAACTCTACTCAAAAAATATCAGCATGAGCAAGAAAAAGAGCAAGAGATAAAAATGGCGGTTTTCACCCATGGCTTGGCGATTAAATGCTTATTAAGAGGAATTATGGATTTTTCGACAAATATAACTTATAGGATACATATTGATAATACTTCAATTACAAGACTTAACTATGATAAGAATGGGTGGCACGTAATTACTGTGAATGATACTTCCCATTTCAAGTGGTAACATAAGAAAAAACGGATTACATAATTTTTCTACAATCAAAAAAACTAAATCCTCAAACTAGTCACTTTACTCACGCCATCAAGCATACTCACGCCAAACAAGGTATCTGCTTCTGCAATGACTGAATCGTTGTGTGAAATTAAGATATATTGCGCACCGTCAGAATAACTGCGGACAAGCTTGGATAACCGATCCGAGTTATGTTTATCCAATGCAGCATCTATCTCATCCAAGATATAAAATGAAGCAGGTTGATGCTCCTGAATAGAAAAGATAAATGCTAATGCAGTTAAAGTTTTCTCCCCACCAGAAAGAGATTTAATATCCATATACCTATTACCAGTGAGTTTTACTTTAATGGATAATCCATCAGCAAAAGGTTCTTGAGGATTTTCTAATACCAAACTGGCTTTACCTTTGCTGAATAAATTTCCAAAGATACGTTGAAAGTTTTCATGTACCAAATCAAATGTTTTCATGAAATGATCTTTTTTCTTGGTCTCAATCTCGTTCATCATTGACATAATTTCAATTTTCTCTTTATCAAGTTCATCTTTCTTTTCTACTAATTTACCATATTCTTTTTCTATCTCTTCATAAATCTCTAATGCTCTTAAGTTCACTGCAGACATTTGTGTAAGGACTGTTTCCAGTTTACGGATTTCTTCCTCAAGCTGAGAAGGTGATTTTCCTTCCAACAACTGTACGCCCGGATAACGAGCAAATTCTTCCTGCAGTCCAGCTAATTTTGCTTTTACTTCTGCATTTTTTAAAGAAGTAAGATTTAATTCTCGTTCATGCGTTCTTGCTTTTTCACGCGCTTGTTCAACCTCATTCTCTGCTTTTGTAATTTCAGTACTTAATTTTTCCCGCTGATTAAATAATTCCCGATAACGAGCATAAAACTGAGAACTTTCTTTCTCTTTGTTAATTAGTTCTCCTTCTTTAACGGTAATTTCTTCAGTAAGTGTTTTCAACTCCTGCTTAAATAGAGATTCTTCTTTTTCATGCTGTTTCATAATTTCTTTTACTTTTTCCTGCTCAGGAGCCAGCATCTGCTGCACATTGCTATTCATATTTTTAAGATCGCTTTCTAAACGCAGCAATTCTTCACGGGTTTTTTGACGGGAAGCTTCAAATGCCTGCAGTTGTGCAAGAAGACGAGGGTCACGCAAGGTAGTTATTTCTGCACGTAAAATTTGTTTTCTGCTTTTTGCTTCCGCAAGATCTTTGTTTGCAGCAGTTATCTCTTTTCCTAATTGCAATAATTTTTCTTCAGCATTTTTAAGCTGCTGCTGAGATTGTTTTCGAGTATCTTCAGATGCATCCAAATCAGCAGTATCCAAGTGTAACGTTTTTTCAAGAGTAATAACTTCTGCTTCCAGTTCAGCGCGTTTTTTTCTAAGTCCGGAAATTTCTTGTTCATTTGCTTCACGTTTCATCTGCACCGAACCAACGACTTTTTGCAATTCTTCCAGCTCTTGTGAACCTTTCTCTAGTTCTTCCAACACATCTTGTTCTTTAAATCCAAGCATATTTTTGTCTGAAAAATATCCGCCGCGCATGACCCCGCTTCCTTCAGCAATAGCGCCGTCCAAAGCAGCCATTTTTACTCTGCCGATACCTATTCTTCGCGCAACATCCAAGTTTTCAACTACCAACGTATTCCCAAAAACATGAGCAAACACTGGTTTGAATTGCACATCAAAAGAAACCAATCGTAATGCGAAATCGTGCACCCCGCTATCGCTTCCTTTCCCACTTTCTGCTTTAAGCAATTTTTGATCTTCCGCAGAAATGTCTTGATATTTAATTTTGTTCAGTGGGATAAAGGCAGCATGGCCGAGCCTATTTTTCTGAAGATGGGCGATACATTCAGAAGCAGTCCTATCATTATCTACAACTAAATGCTGCATTTTCTGCCCCGCAGAACGCTCAAGAGCAAGGGCATATTTTTTCTTGACTTGTCCCAATTCAGCAACCGTACCATATACTCCTTTTTTGTTGAGACTCAGTATACTTTTTACAGCATGATTGGCGGCAACTCCTGCCCGAAATGAAGCGGTTTTAGCCTGCGCTTGAGAAAGTTTTTCTTGACAACCAGCCACTTTACTCCGGGCATTGGCAAGCTGAGCAGCAAAACTGCTGTCGTGAT
>JACPNC010000007.1 GCA_016185685.1 Candidatus Woesearchaeota archaeon
AAAGTTTGTGTATTTCCGTACTGTGAACGCACAGAATCACTTTTCTTTACTACCACCTCAAAAATGTATGTTCCTTTTGCCGCATCTTTTGGAACAGCTACCAAAATAGGTTCAGTGCGATGTTCCTGCAGTTCGATAGTAAGAGGGTCTTTCTGATATAGTAACCAAGTAAGAGCATTCTCTGCAGCCGAAAGTGGATTCTTTGCAGGATCAAATCCAGTAACTTTCTCTATAGAAAGAGTAAAATCGTTGTTGGGCTCAGCCACGTCCACATTTAAAATACCAATACCAAATACGTGTCTTTCTCCTGCAAGTACATCAGCGGTATGCAGCGGCAAGGCAACCCGTTTTCCTTGATCTATAAGCAAACGCTGCAACTCATCTTCTGTCCGCTGGTCTAAATCTTCTTTAAGTTCTTCTGCCTGTCCCAGCAAAGAATAGAGAAAAAAAACTCCCATTCCTAACAGGACTATGGAGAGAATAATAACCACCAAAAATTCTACAGAAAGGTTGATAGCGCCTTTTTTAGTAAGTACCGTTCTTCTTTTTCTTTTTAAAGAAAATTTATTTCCAGACTTCATATTCTTTCACAATAATAACAGTGAACAAAAAAAGAACTACTGCACCCGCAACCATATACCATAATCCTGGCAGAATAGTAGAATCACGAATAGAAGTATACATTCCCCAGCCCATAACGATGAAACCAAGCC
Organism: Candidatus Woesearchaeota archaeon; assembly: GCA_016185685.1. GTDB lineage: Archaea > Nanobdellota > Nanobdellia > Woesearchaeales > GW2011-AR9 > JACPNC01. Next base: position 714 of record JACPNC010000007.1, read on the forward strand.
AGAGGAATTTGTCTAAGACTAACTTCATGATTTCAAATTCCTGTTCTTCAGTCATACGTCGTTTGCTGCGTGCCATGGCGTGAATTTAATTAAATCTTATTTTTTAAGTTAGATGATATTTACAAAAAATGATTTTTCAGCATAAATTTCTCCACCTTGAGATAGTTCTATTTTTAAATTAACTAAATAAGTATCTTTATCTCCCGGGGCAGAAATTTTAATATTGTACACCTGCGCATCAGTTGGCTTAAGGGTAAATGGTCCTTGATCATAAAAATACTCTACTTGCTCATTTAAATTAGTAGCACCACCAGTCTGACTTTTTTTCGTTTCTACTTTAATAGTAAATGTAAGCTCATTATTAAGATTATTTTTAACACCTATAGCAATATCTGCAGCTTCTCCTTTTGGAATAGATAAAGTTTGAGCTGGAAAGCTTAATTTCTGGTCACCCGTTCTTAAATCTTCAAGTATTTTCTGTCTTATTTGTTCCTGAATCCCCGATGAAGTATCCGTAATATCTTTAAACTGTCCTCGTACAAAGCCTAAACCTAGACCGAGAACAACAAAAGCAATAACTACAACCACGATAGCTTCAATAGAAAGATTCAGAGAACCTTTTTTAGAAAATTTTTTAGAAAATTTCTTCCAAAAATGGGATTGGTTATTTTTTATGCTCACTTTATCAACACCTCTTTTCTATGAACGATAGTAATTAGTTTGTCTTTAAAAAGGTTTCCAATACAGCAAAACATTTATAAGTAATTAGCTACTTATATAAGTAAAATGATACTAAATGAACAAAAAATTACAATGCTTGAAAGTTACAGATTGAACTTAGATGAAAGAATAACTGCAAGCCAAATAGCAAAAAAAAAAAAAATTAATCAAAAATCCGTTTATCTGTTTATGGAAGAATTGGAAAAAATAGGGATAATTACGAGCGAAATGCAAGGAAAAAATAAGTTATATTTTCTGAACAAAAGCAATAAAGAGTTAGTCAAGCAATTTCTCTGTTCTCTAGAACACTTAAGAACCATGTATTTTTATCATGAATTACCCGAAATTAAATTAATAATTCAGAAAATTCTCCCCCACATACAAGGGATTGTAGCCATCTTTGGCTCTTATGCAAAAGGTACTAAAAAAGAAACGTCTGATCTAGACATTTTTATTGCAGGTACCTATGATGAGAAAGAAATAGAATTAATAGGCAGTACATTTGGCGTGGATATTAATATTAAACATCAAAAAATATTTAAAGAAGATGTTTTGACAAACGAAGTAAAAAAAAGCCATATACTCATAAAAAACACTGAACAATTCATAATAGAGGCAAATCAATGGATAAATTAGCTTGGTGCAAAAAACAAAAAAATGGAATAGAACTCATAGAACAAAATCAAAATCTTTCACAAGAATACATTGAAAAAGCAGAAAATGCATTAATGGCAGTGAAGTCTTTGGAAGGAAATAAAGAATGGCAAATATCATCAGCATATTATGCAATGTATTTTTCATTGTACGCAATTCTCATGAAATTGGGTATAAAATGCGAGATACATGCTTGCACCATTGAGATAATGAAGAAAATATTGGCGAAATATTTTTCAACTGAAGAAATTAATTTACTTCAAAAATCGCTTACGGCAAGAATTGATGCACAGTATTATACCGATAGAGACGTGAAAGAAGAACAAAGAATAAACATGATTGAAAACGCACCAAAATTTCACCTAAAATGCAAAGAGATAATAATTAGATTTACCTCAAAAGAGACAGATGCAATAAGAAGGGTAATTACAAAAGATGAATGGTAAAAAAGCCAATAATTTCTCAATCAGTTATGCATCGAAGGATTTTTTCCTTCTTTTTTCTGTTCGTCAATAATTCCCCTAATCACCTGAAAATCTTTTTTCATCTGTTCCCATAATACTGGGCTTCTGCCATTATAGAGATAATTTGCCGGATGAATCACTGGAATTATCTTTCTCTCCACCCCATGAATGATCTGAGGAAATACTTTCCCGCGGAGAGTGGTAATGCCTTTTCTTCCTAAAATTCTTTCAGTAGCAAAATTTCCGATAGTCACGATGACTTTTGGATTTATGTATAAAATAGTTCGATCAAGCCTATCACGGCAATTATTTACTTCTTCTTTTGCTGGATTTCTATTATTTTCCGGTCGGCAGAGAATAGTGTTGGTGATAAAAATATCATCACGATGCAGACCAATAGAAGCTAGCAATTCTTGTAATACTTTGCCTGAAGAGCCGCAGAAAGGAATTCCCTGCTTATCTTCCTCTGCTCCAGGAGCTTCGCCAACAAAAAGGACATCTGCATGAGGATTGCCAGAGCCAAAGACTACTTGAGATCGAGATGTACAAAGAGTAGGACAACGTTGGCAACGAGCATATTCATCCTGCAGTTGAGCAAGAGTCATGATGAAAGAGAATAGAAAGACACATATTAAGATATTGTAATTACTTCAGAATAAGAAAGATTTATAAATAATCGTCTTTAATAGAGCATTACATGACTGAAGTAATGACTGAAATAAAAACTGAAGTAAAACCCCAGCAAAAGTGGGAATATTTTAATCAGTTAGGACTAGAATACCATCTTATCCAGCAGGAAACTGGTTTGGGAACTTCTCCAGAAAATCGTTCTTCTCGACAGCAGCAAATTGTGCAAGAAGTGGTTGGGGGAACGATGAGATACTTCTACTGGATTGCTCACCGTGCTTTACGTGGAGGCTATTTTAGAAACGAAAAAGGGGAGAAGAAAGAACTTACTGTTAGAGGCAACCATATCTCTTTAATAGGAACCGACCCCAGAATGATAGATGATTTAGTGCAGGAAGCAGCTCTGAGAGTAAATGAAAGATTTCATCAATACGACCCAGAAAAAGGGCCGATTAGCGTTTTCTTAAAAGAATGGGCTTTAGGATATACGAAATCATATGCTGACAGAAACCAGGGAATCGTCCGCTCTCCAACTCGCTCTTTTACTTTGAAGTTATCTCGACAATTCCGCTTTAAGAGCAGAAATGGGTTTATTCAGAGATTTGAAGCTTATGAAGAAAAAAGAAAAGATAAGCGCGGGGTATCACCTTTCTGGGTTGCCGCCGCAGCATATCTCTCTTTAGGAAAAGAATATCAAAATCTCTGGACTCTGCCTAAAGAGAAATTTCTCAGAAAAGGGCCTTGCATCTCCTACGAAAGTGAATATCTTGCAGATGAAGAAACTCCTTCACCAGAAGAAACAGTAATGAAGCAAGAATTAGTGAAAAAAGTTCAAGAAGCACTCAATACCCTCTCTGATAGAGAGAAATTGGTTATTCAGAGAAGATTTCTTGATGAGCGAGGAGAAAAAAATGAGCCAGGATCACCTAACAGTTTACAAGCCATTGGAAACGATTTAGGGATATCTCATGAACAAGTCAGGCAGAATGGGGCAAGCGCTTTAAAGAAAATGCGAGAGCTAGTATATCTGCAAGAATTATTTTTTCCCTAAAAATTCAGTATATTTACAAGCACCACAATGCACACGTTCTTTATGCATAGCTAAGAAGATTCCTGAACCACACTTAGGACAAGATTTATTCTTACGCTGGATTTTATCGCCAGCAATAGTATACAACTGATATGCTTTCTTTGCCTTGCTAGGTTTCTTTCCCCCGCCGGCAGATTTTTTTTGAACTTCTTTGGCAGCCATATGTATTATTCCTCAAATGTTTTGCAATTTTAGTTTTGTTAGATTAATTTTGTTAGTTTATGTTTTTAATTCTGTTTATAATTTCTTTTATTTTAAAATTTTTCTATTTCTTCTCAGCTGCAGCAGGTGCAGCTTTATCTTTCTTTTTGAGATGAGAAGTAACTACTTCGATTGTTTTTTTTGCTTCCGCTGAAGGGTATGCCACTGCTCGAACATCCGCAGTTTGCTGACCGAAGCGAGTTTTAATACTCTTTATAACTACTAATTCTGGAGCAACGCCTACTTCTTTTGCCAGTAATTCAGTAACTTCTGTATTACTAGGAGTTGCGCCTTGAAACGTAACGGTAGCAGAAACTTCCTTGCGCCGCTGTAATAATTTATTTTCTTTTTGTTCAGTAATTTTGAGAGTCATAGGGTATACCATTCTTTTTTAAATTTTTGTTTAGTTTTAGTTTTTGTTTGGTTTTTACTTTTTAGTTTTTACTTTCTATCTTTCCTCTTATCTTACTTTAATTGCATATTCTCCTTTTGTCTTAATCCCTATCTTCTCAGCAATCACAGAGCGTTGGGCATCCTGAACAAACAATCTTCCCTGCCAAGTGTTAGTGAAATCTGAAGATTCACAACCAGGACATTTGTCTCCTTCGACAAACAATTTGCATCTTCTGCATGCTTTTTTTTTGCTCATGGGATAGTGATAGCGATATTTTTTATTAGTTTTTAGTGAGGGTTATTAGTTTTTAGTAGACGTTATTTGTGGAGTATTTGCTTTTCTTTTTATTCTTTACTCTTTTTTTCCTTGCCTGCTTTCTTTTCCTCTTTTTCTGCTTTTACAGGTTCCTGTGGTTCAGACCATTCCTGTTTTCCCAAGCCTTCCTGTCGCATAGACAAACCAATTTTAGGATTATTCATATCTTTATAACTCACGGCGATAATACGAGCTTTACATTTGTCGCCAACTTTTAAGCTATAACCTGTTTTCTTTCCCTGCAATACTTTTTCTTTGCTGAAACTGACGAAATCTTCCATACTCTGAGAGATATGCACCATTCCTTCAGTACCACCCATATCCAAAAAAGCTCCGAAGTCAGTGATATCTCTTACTTTGCCAAAGACCAGTTCATTCAGTTCCGGTTTAAATGTAAGGAGTTCAAATTCTGTTTCATAATATCCTGCGCCGTCTCCTGGAACAATAACACCTTCTTTAATTTCTCCGACGTCAACTACATTGACCACAAAACCAAGTTCTTTGGAGATATAATTTTCATAAGTAGTTTTAATATTTTCTAGCACCGCTTCACGTTTCATGAGATGAAACATACTAGGCGGTACGCGAATATGGTCCCTGACTTTGACAGTGTAGAACATGCTACCCTGAATTTTAGAAGTTTCTTTATAAACCTTTCTGTAGTAGGTTTATAAACTGGTTTCTCTTTCTCAGATGAATGTCTCTCCGCGAATTAAAAAAAGAAACGCATGCTCTCCCTCAGCTGAAAGAACACACAGAAAAATTAACTGATTCTTGCATACATCCTTTAAAAGCATTACTGCATGAACTGCCTCACCAGCATCATGCTGAACTTGGAGATAAATTTAAATGCCTAAAAAATGCAGCAGAACAGCTGATTATTTTTCAGAATATTCAGGATAAATTACAGCATCAGAGCAGACAACTGATTGAACTGAAACTTTCTGAATTTACGCAGGATACTGCAAAAGCAAAAGTGATTAGTCATCGGCTGCTGAAAGATGATTTTTTTAATATTCCCCAAACACTTTTAGAAATTAGGATGTTCGGAGCGCAGTTAAAAGATTTACAAGAAACGTATAAAGAACTACATCAAGCACTGCATAAAAATCTCTCTCTTGAACATCACGTACAATTATTGCATCTGCCTTATCGCCAGCAATTTGCTTCGCTCATGAATCTCTTTCAACAACAGCAAAATATAGCTAAAAGTATTGGAAAAGAGTTTATCAAAATGGCGAAAAATAATAGGCGCTAGAAAAAAGAAAATAAACGATAAAACTAGAGAAAATGAAATAGAAGATAAACAAGATAATAATAAATAAAATTTTAGCTAGGAGAAAAAAATGTCCGCCCTCATCATCGGAATCTTCGGTATGCTTTGTATCTTAACTGCATTTGTATTAGATGAATTTGTCAGAAGATTTAACCGTGATACAGTGAGTTATAATGCCTTAAATTTTATCGGCGCAGGACTGCTTGCGTATTATGGATTTACACTCCGGGGCTGGCCGTTTGTCGGATTAAATATTGTGTGGTGCGTAGTTGCGGGAGTAAAAATATGCGGGATTTTAAGTAAGATAAGGAAGAAGAGAGAAAGGAAATAGGGAAAAATTTTTAATCGTCTAAAGAGCATCCAACTAAAACGTTATTAGAACAGATTACCTTATCTCATACAACTCCAACACTGCCGCCCAGCCGGAAGGCAAACAATTGTTAACTTCTTCCTGTCCTACCTGAAGTTCTTTTCCATATTTTACTACCATCTCCAAAAAATAATGAGCATGAAAAAATGCCTCTATTATCGGCCGGCACTCTTTCTCCCAACGCAAATTATGCTCAGGAATCCATTTTTTTTCGGTACCTTCTTTAATAATATTCTCAAAATATTCACAAAAATTTCTTTGGGAATGGTTAGGAGTTGGAGAAAGAGAGTTAGGAGTTGGAGAAAGAGAGTTAGGAGTTGGAGAAAGAGAGTTAGGAGTTGGAGAGGCAAGATGAGGAGAGATATTTTTCAGCGCATCATACATCTCTAAAGTAATCCTCTGCAAATCATACACTTTAAACGATTGGTGATAATAACGATACAGTAAATCTTCTTTGTTCCACATATCTCCCGTAACATCTTTCAGCAACTCTTCCAACTGCGGGAGGTCTCGTTGGATATTCAGCAGTAAGAGTTCAGTTTTTTGTACTTTTTCTTCGTGGGGGATAAACATTGGCAAAAAAAGAAGTGAAATGAAATATTTAAATTGTGGATAGAAAGAATTTTATCAAAATGATTTACTTTCTCTTAATATCTTCTTTCCATACGCGCAATATTTACTTACGGAACACACCGAACATTTAGGATTTCTCGGCAGACAAATTCTTTGCCCATGATCTACCAGCAAGCGATTGACTTCCACCCATAATTCTTTTGGAACTATCCTCTTAAGTGCTTCTTCTGTTTCTTCTGGAAAAGTTGTATGTACCCAACCGAGTCTGTTGCTGATGCGATGCACATGAGTATCCACGGCAATTGCTGGTTGTTTGAAAGCATATCCCAAAACACAGTTGGCAGTTTTTCTTCCTACACCTGGCAAGGAAGTTAATTCTTCAAATGTTTCAGGAATTTCTCCGTGATATTTTTCAAGTACAATTTTGCTGAGTTCTTTGACATGTTTTGTTTTTGTTTTGTAGAAACCGATTCCATACAGCAGTTTTTCTAATTCATTATTTTTTGCTGTACTTAAGTTTTGTAAAGCAGGATATTTTTCAAAAAGTTCTCTTACAATAGGAATAGTGGTGCTGTCCTTTGTTCGGGAACTGAGTAAAGTAGCAACCAAGAGTTGAAAAGGCGAATAACCCTCTTTTTCAAGCAATTCTAACATAGTAGGGCGATGGCCTGGTTGAAGAAGAGAAAGAACTTTTTTGATCTCAGAATGAGGAGGAGTTTGCATATTGAAAAGATAGAGACCAAGAAGTTTAATTAATTTACGCACGTATTTTTGTTTTTACTTTATTTTATTCTAGTTTTATTTTACTTTTTTCTTCTGTTTTTTAGGAGAAGTAATGCTTGTTTTCTTTGATAAAGACTTATCGCTGAATCAACATAACTCTCTACCAACATTCTGAATAAAGAGATATCATCCTCCAGAAAAGCATCTTCTAAAAATTCTCTTTCTGCTAAAACTTCAGCGTTGCCTGTTTTCCTTCGCTCCCCTAATTCTTGTTCTTGAGTCTCATCTCCAAATACAGAATTAAAATCTTTCATTGACTGAAGAACATTAGAGCCAATAAAAACATTTGCTCTTCTGGCAGATTCAAGACGGTTATGGCCGTCAACTGCAACATATTTTGCGCGAAGATGATACGCTTTCGGAACAGATACTACATAAATTGCCCCTGCTTCCGCTAACTTGCCTTGTCGCGCAAGATTTTCCAATTCAGAAGTGCATCGGGTGTGTTCAGAAGGAAGAATTTCGGAAGGTGAAAGATTTTTATGGTACATGGGGAGAACATTACAAGTACTTTTCAAGCTTTTTTGTTAGTAAGCGATTACATTCTTCATAGAGTTCTCTTCCCGAAGTATAGAGATGACTGGTTCTGCTTTCTTCTTTCTCTTCTGTAACTTGTTGTTTTGTTGATTTTCTTCCCGGAATAAGGAAAGACTTTTTCTCAAAGAATTCTTTAACTTCTTCTCCCACATATACTTTTACACTTTCTAAAGATTTACTTACGCCGGAATCAGGACTGCTACAGCATGGATCAGATGAAAATTCGGACTCCTCTTTAACAGAATAACTACCCATTAGCTCTGGAAGAAGATAACTAAATACCGGCAAAGAAATATTTTTTTCTGATTCTACTTGAAATACACCATCAACCGTATTAATTCTGCCAGTAGATACAGCGGGATAAGAAGTATATCTTCCCTGCAAGGAAATTAAATAATTTGTGACGAGGGCTATACTTCCTTGGATTCTAAGAAACGAGGATAACCTGCCCACTTCTTCGTACTCGTGATTGAAAGTATCACTGCAATCAATAAAAGGTGAATTGACCATTCCTAATTGAAGAAAAAAATCATGCTCAGTAATACAAGAAGTAAAACAGCCGGATTCTCCCCAGGAATTACTTGTTATAATTTCTCTCAGGACTGGAGCGCCACTATTTTCCTGCAATTTTTTTCGTAATTCCTTGAGTTTTTCTTCTGCTCGGATGTCGCCCCGTAAATGGATAATGCAATAATCAGTAATTACATCACCGGTAGTTTCTCCGCTGGAAATTCTTTGCTGTAAGTCAGTCAGTTTTTCTGCTCTTTCTTTATTCATGGCCCTCATATCCACATCTTGTTTTTCTGAAGTAGATTGTAACTGACGTACTTCTTTTTCTAAGTTCAGGGAAATTTTAAGAGACATAGAAAAAATAAAATAAGTAGGCGCTTTTTAAGATTTTATCTTCTCAACTAGCTATTTTTGATGCCATAAATCTTTTTAAAAGATCATTTTCTCTTCAGAGAGATGGCAAACAAATTAGAAATGGTCATTCTGGATTGGGCAGGAACCACCATAGATTATGGTTGTTTTGCTCCTACAGTTGCTTTTGTGGAAGCCTGCAGGCAAATGGGTTTTGATTTAAGCACCGCAGAAGCACGTATACCCATGGGGTTAAAGAAAGATGAGCACATCAGAGAATTTTTGGGATTGGGAGAAAGATATAAAGAACATCCTTTGATTAGTGGAAAAAATGGAGTAGTAGAACGCTGGACTGAGCAGTTTGGAAAAGCGCCTCAAAAAGATGATGCAGAAGGTATCTTTAGTCTTTTTATTTCAGCGCAAATAAAATGTCTACCGAAATATACTGATTTAATTCCAGGAACGTTAGAAACGGTTGAATACTGCCGCAAGTTAGGATTAAAGATTGGTTCAACTACTGGATACATGGGTAATGATGCTCCAACATATAATATGATGACTATTTTATTAAAAGAAGCAGAAAAACTAGGGTACGTTCCCGATGTTTCTGTTTGCGCAACAGGTCATGTGGCAGAACGGGGTTGGGAAAGAGGAAAGTGGAATCAAAGATGGAAGGAAAGCAAAGTTAATTTACCGCAAGCTCGTCCTGCTCCGTGGATGTGTTTAGAAAATGCCAAACGCATGAATATTTATCCTTTTTACAAATGCGTTAAAGTTGATGATACCGTTGATGGAATAAGCGAAGGCGTTAATGCCGGGATGTGGACAATCGGTTTGATTAAGACAAGCAGTGATATGGGATTGACAGAAGCGGAAGTGAATGCATTGCCTAAACAGGAGCTGGAAAAAAGACTGAAATTAAATTATGATAAAATGAAAGAAGCAGGAGCTAACTACATTGTTGATGGTATTTGGAATGTGCCTGAAAAAATTGAAGAAATTCAGAGATTAGTAAAATATGGCGGAAGACCGTAAAAATTATTTTTTATTCTTATCTATATTTCTCAATATCAATTCCTAAATCCAACGGTCCAAATGCAAAAGGCAATAATTCTTCAATCGTGGCCACAACAATTTGATCTTTTTTCGTAGTAGACATGACAATTTCTAAATTTACTCCAGAAATTTGTGCAAATTCATATAACACTTGTCTGCACTCGCCGCAAGGGCCGGTTATTTTAGTAGTATCAAAGTTAGCACCTCGAGCAATAATTGCAACTTTTTCAAAAACTCGTATCCCTAAAGCATTTGCACTGACAACCGCTGCACGTTCTGCGCAGATGGCAGAACCGTATGCTGCATTTTCAACATTAGAACCAGAAATTATTCTGTTTTCTGTGCCATTCTTTGCCAACACTGCCGCCCCAACATAAAAATGAGAATAAGGATTATAAGCAAGTTGCATTACTTTCTCTGCCGCATCAAGTGTAAGTCGTTGCGTTTCAGTCAAATTTTGGTGGTTTAGGTGTTGCATGTTGTGGTTCTTCTTCTTTTTTGAAAATGTCCAATCTCTCCCCATAACGTTCTACAGCAAGAGAAGGGACATTAAACTTTGCAGCAATTCCACGAAGAGAGTATTTATTTTTTCCTTTGTCGAAATTCTTTTGAGCAATCTGCCTGAACCCTTTCTCCGGCATTAAAAAAGTTTGTGCGAACCGATTGGCTTCCATTTCCAAACGAGGGTGGTCTTCCAAAGCATATTTTAAGGCATCACGAAACTTTCCTTGATGTTCCCATCGTTCATCTTTGTAACCCATATGCAAAAAAAGATGTCCCAAAAGGTGGGCGATTTCATATCTCCCATGAGAACTCAGTCTCCAATCCGTAAGTGATAATGAAAGATATCCTTTGTCGTGAATTAAAGAATCCATTTCATATAAAGCATAAGGAGCATAAATCTGCAAGAGGAAAGATTTCTCTCCCGTTTTAACAACACCGCGACGGTATTTTTCTTTAGTCATCTCATGATAAGGGGTTCCCGTAATTTTACCACCTAGCGAAATCACTGCTCGTTCCATATTTACAGGAATATGCCTCCCAACAGTATACCCGCGGACTTCATTTGCCAAATCTTCAATAGAATTTTTTATAGGAAGCGCTTCAGCCATACAAATTAATTTTTATTTCGAACTTATAAGAGTTATGGAAGAAAAATGAATGAAAAAATCAGCATAGGAAAAAAGAGTATAGAAGGATTTGAATAACCCATCAATTTCATCAAATCCTTCTAAGAAGGACTTTAAAAAATCCCTCATCAAGAGAGTTTTTCAAAGTCCTCTATAGAAAGAAAGAGAATAAGAAGAAAAAATTATTTAAAGAATGATCGTTCCTGAGGAAGAATGCTCACCCCCAACCAATTTTACTCGTATAATATTAACGAACTGCCTAAAGGCTGTCAGTACTGCGTGAAAGGAGAAAAATTAGTTTACTTTGCCACGGGAATTTGTCCAAGAAAATGTTACTTCTGTCCAATTTCTGATGAAAAATACGGAAAAGATGTTACTTTTGCAAACGAGAGAAAAGTATCGCTGGATGAAACACAAAGCAAAGAAGATATTGGCGGAGATCCTCTGGCAAAACTTCAACGCACACTGAGTTTTATTCGCTTGATGAAAGAGAAGTATGGGAAACAATTCCACATTCATTTGTACACCTCGTTACATCTTGTCACAGAAAATACTCTCCAGCAGCTGCATGATGCCGGATTAGATGAAATTCGTTTCCATCTTGATTTTGACTCGGAACAGTTCTGGCCAAAATTATCTCTAGCGAAAAAATTCAGTTGGGATGTAGGGGTAGAACTTCCCATCGTTCCAACAAAAGAAAAAGAGATGAAAAAAGTTCTTGACTTTATACAAGATAAAGTAAATTTTTTAGTGTTAAATGAATTAGAAGTTGCAGATAATAGTCAGTCAAAATTATTAGAGATGGGATTCACTCCCAAAGACCAAGCAAGTTATGCAGTAAAAGGATCGTTAGAATTTGGACTAGAATTACTTCAATATGCGCAACAGAAAAATCCCTTGCTAAAAGTGCATCTTTGCACTGCCCAATTGAAAGATAGAGTCCAGTTAGGCAATCGGTTCAAAAGAGAAGCGCAGGGAGTGAAGAAGAAATTTGATCATGTTGATGAAGAAGGTTTATTGACTCGTGGAGCACTGTACTTGCCAGAATTAGTTCCTGGATTTAGTTACCGTAAAAAAATAGAAGAGTGCGATAAAGAACCATTAATCAAAAAACTTAAAATTCTTGCGGAAGAAATAAAGAAAGAATTTCAGCTGAAGGAAGAAGAAATTTTTATTGACGAGCAAAAGCCAAGAATATTATTATCAGCCAAAAAGATAGCTCCGCTTAAAAAACGGTTTTTGAAGAAAGGGTTGATTCCTGCCATTGTGAAAGAATATCCTACTGCAGATCAGCTGGAAATAGAAGTAGAATTGTTTGAAAAGTGAAATAGTTTGAGAAGTAAAATTGTTTGAATACTCTTTTAAAATAGGCTCTCTTTTGAGTTTTATGTTCGCTACCATCACCGTCCAACAAGCACTCCAGCACAAAGAAGCAATTTTTATAGACACTCGCACGCCCCAAGAATTTGCAGAAGATTGTCTGCCCAATGCAATAAACATTCCTATTTTTTCTGACGATGAACGAGCGATGGTTGGAACGATTTACAAGCAAATATCGCGGGAAAAAGCTATCGAAAAAGGAATAGAATTCTTTTCGCAAAAATTGCCTGATTTTATGAATAAAATCAATACATTAATAGAAAAATGGATAGAAAAAGGGAATAAGAAAGAAGAAAATAAAACAGAGAATAACAAAAAAGACAAAGAGTTGATTATCTATTGCTGGCGGGGGGGGATGCGAAGCAAGTCAGTTACCGCACTTCTTGATTCTCTTGGCTATAACGTTAAGCAACTAGAAGGGGGGCATAAAGAGTATAGGGCATATGTGAGAGAAAGATTACAAAATTACCAATTGAAAGCAAAATTAGTCGTGTTGTGGGGGTTGACTTGCACGGGAAAAACCGAACTTATTCATCAATTGCCTTGCAGTATTGATCTGGAAGGATTAGCACAACATCGCGGCAGTTTATATGGCGCAATTGGCTTGCAACCTCGGTCGCAAAAGAAGTTTGAAAATCTTTTTCTACAAGAGCTGGAAAAATTGAATGATAAAGAATATATCTTAGTTGAAGGAGAAAGCAGAAAAATCGGGGACGTGCAGATTCCTGCTTTTTTTTACAAAGCCATGCTTAATGGAAAGCACATTTTAATTACTCAAAGTATAGAGAAACGAGCAGAAGCAGCAGTGAAAGAATATTTTGGAGAAAAAAATGTTGCAGAAATAAAAAAAGTAACGGAGAAGTTATGGAAAGTTATCGGCAAGCAGAGAAAAGAAGAAGTTTTGCAGTTGCTGGAAACAGGAAAGTTTGTAGAAGCGGCAAGGATTTTGTTAGAGTTTTATTACGATCCGCTGTATAGCCATACTTTGAAGAAAATGCAGTTTGTAGGCGAAGTGAGGAATGAAAGCGTGGAAGAAGGAGTGAAGGGAATACAGGAGATATTAACAAATTTTGGAATACCTTTATAAACAAACCCTTCTTTTAGTGAATAAAAATACCCTCAGAAGAAGAGGAGCAGCATTTATTAGGAAGCAACAAAAGTAGTAGAATAAATGAGTAAGCAGAGTGAGAGACTTCTCGTACGGGTTATAAATAGGAGGAAAAGAATATGGGAAATTTTGGAGGAGGAGGAGGCTTTAGAGGCGGTGGCGGCGGAGGAGGCCGAGGAGGAGGTCGCGGTGGCGGCGGTAGAGGCGGCGGAGGAGGCCGAGATTTTGGAGGCAGTAGAGGCGGCGGCAGAGGCGGCGGCTTTGGTGGAGGAGGCGGAAGCTTCGGTCCAAGAGAAATGCATAAAGCTATGTGCAGCAGCTGTGGCCAGGAATGTGAAGTCCCTTTTAAACCAACAGAAGGAAGACCAGTTTACTGTAGAGATTGTTTTCAACAACAAAGACCACCACGATAAGAAATTTTTGATCTTTTGATCAGAAAATACTTGTCATGTTTTTATTTTTTATTCTTATTTTTCCGTTTTGTTTTTTTCAATTGTATTTTTTACTCTGATTAATTGCCGCGATATTATTTTTTTGTTATCGTTAATGGTTATACTGGTATTTTTCCTTCACCAGTCATATTCACCATGCACCATAGCTTTGTAAATGCCTGGACCCTCACGATGTTCTAAATAAGCAAAAAGTAAGTTGCCCAAATCGTGATGGTCAGTAATTTCTTTTGTAGAAAGCTTTTCTTTTTTAGCATATTGCAAAGTAAGATACATTCTTTTTACTGGAGGTATTGCAAAAGCAGAAAAACTGTGTCTTCTTGTATGTCGTTGAGAAACATGACGAGCCACACCATCGGCATGTCCCTCGAGAAAAATAGAATATTGAAGATTGGTAGATAATTCTAATTCTGGTAATGCAGAACTATTTTGAGAAAGAAAGGGAGGATTCATTATTGAAAACTGGACATGATGAGCATATTCATGAGCAAGAAGCCAGCAAAGATTCTTTTTGCTGCACCTTTCTACTTCTATTAATTGCCGAGAATAATGATATAATCCGCTAGGCCCACCAACACTGATGGTATCAGCACCAAAATAAGCAATATTACAAAAGGGAATTTCTTCTTTTTCCAGATTTAGAAATTTATCTACACTTTTTCTCATCTTTTCCAGCAGGAAAGGAAGTTCTTTGGCAGGAGGCTTTTTTTTGAACTTTGAAGAGACATTCTTTTCCTGCGTTCCTGAACTTTTTAGTTTTTTCAATTGGTTAGCATAGATGTCAATAAGCTCTTCCAAGCCATTAAAAGGAAGGTTTTCTATCCTCTTAAGTAATTGTTCATTAGTACATCTTTCCAAGTAACTCTTAGGTAAATTATTCATCCGTCATTTAAAATGTCATGAGACTTTCTCCTTCGTAAATATCTCCCCGCTCATACCTTCTTCCAGGACGGGAAATAATTTTTTTCCACATTCTCGTGTTTGGAGGATTCAGATGATAATACTCCCGTATCAAAGGAATGACATTCTTCTGATATTTTTCCTGAAATTCCCGATAATGTTCCTGGAGAAGATAACTGGAACTAGCTCCATAGCAAATGGTGCCGCTAGGAAACAGTGATTGGTGTTTTTTCAGTAATGAATGGTATTCTTGATTTATTTTCATCGCAAGAGTCTGCTTTTTTGAAACGAGAGATTTAGGGATGCTTGCCAGAATTAATCCCTGAGTAGAACCATCTACGGCGGTCACAACATTTTCAACGCAAACTACATTTTGGTACAGAGGATATTTCTTAGATTTTCCCTGCATTAATCTCTTTAAAACGTAGTTTTTATTAAAGGTTATGGAAAAGATATGGCTTTCTGATCCCTTCCTGTAAAAATAAAGGAATAAACCACTCCATAGTGATTACAAACAAAAGATTTATAAATAGGGCAAAATATAAGAAAAACATGGGCATTTTCCGAAAATTACTCTTAGCTGGAATGATTGGACTGGGAGCTACGTATGTTGCTGCAGAACGTTTTCCTCAGCTTCAGCGTTACAAAAACGCAGTTCTTCCGTTTACCATTCTTGATGAAACAAAAGAAGTACCCAATACTATGAAAGAGACTAGTGAACTCAAACCTCTTGTTAAAGTAAAACATGCCAATCATCGAGAGAAATTAGAAGAAAAAATTGCTCAGCTCTTCATAACCAGAATGGATAATTTTAAGGAATATTTTCCCGGTGGTATTCTTCTAGGAAAAGAAGAAACTGAAACAGGAAACTTCTTTGGAAGATATACGAGTTATGATCCAGAAAAAACACAAGAAACTATTGAAGAATTTTTAGAGAAAGCGGAAGCAGCAAATAAACGCGTCTTGATTTTTGAAGAAGGAGAAGGAGGATATGTGGCAGGAATAGGAGTTTTGCCCGCAGCAAAGGATATTGGAAAATATTTTACAGACAATATTATTGGACCGACGATCAAAGAAAGAGTGAGCCCATCTCAAAATAAAGATGTTCGTTCAGCAGAAGTAGAAAAATTATTTGGAGAATATGCACGAGAATTGCGTGACCGCGGAATTGATGTTGTTTTTGGCCCCGTACTTGATGCAGTATTTCAAGAAGATGCACAAAATGTTCTTGCACTACAAGATCGACAATTTAGTGATCAGCATTTAGAAATCAGAAAAATCGCCCAGTTGTATCTAAAAATGATGAAACTACAGGGAATCAAAACAGTTGGTAAGCACTTTTTATCCGTAGGATTAGCAGAAGAGGGTGATATCCATGAAGAAAGAGTGGTGAATCCAGGAAAAATTTCTCCACGCCGTTGGGCTGGAAAAACTTACTCTCTTTTCAAGAATGACCTGCAAGGAATCATGCTTAGTCATACGGGAAATCCTTCCGACTTTGGAAGACCGTATTCCGTTTCACAAAGAGCATATGAATATCTCACTCAAGAAAGCTATCCCGTATCACAGCAAGCAACAGAAGATATTTTTACAGAGAATAATCAGGAGAAACGTCGTTATCAGGGAATCAATTATCAAGGACTGACAATAATTGATGATCTCTCTATGCGAGGATTACTAGATTATGTGCAAACTGCACCACTCACAAACAGAGGAAAAATGCTGACAGCACAAGCCTCAACTATTGAAGCAAAAGCCGCCATCTTAGCTTTTGCCCAAGGAGCAGAAAGTATTATTTCTCTTCATGCTGATTTAGATGAAATAGTACGAAACGTGGCTCAGGCCTACCATGCAGATAGAAATTTTGCACAACAATTAGAAAGAGCAATGAAAAAATATGCTGCATTTGCAGAATAGATTTTGAAAAAATGAATAAAAAAGAAAATGAATAAGATAAACAAAATTAAAGTTGGACTTTGTGGAATTTTAGCAGCAGGATATCTTGCAATTGCAGCGCCAGCAATTCCTTATATGATTGGGGACATTATCGCAAAAAGAGGTACTGAACAGATGTCAAATATACCACGGAAAACTGCGGCTTGGGAAATACTCAAAACAATGTATGGTGGAATGGTGTGGTTCCCTTACCAAAGAAGCAAAGATTTCTTTTCAGATAAAGAAGAATACACTTTTATTGTAAATAAAGAAAAACAAGAACAGTACATATTTAACAAAGGAGGAGAACTTGTTTTACAAACATTAACCAGCACCGGAATGCAAAAAAAAGATAAAAGAGTATTCTTACAAGATCAATTTACTCCGGAAGGAAAATACCTTGCAGTTAAATCATTTGATAAAGATGGGCTTCTTTCTTGGTTTGGAGAAGAAAAAGCACAGATGTATGGAGAAGGGATGCTTCTTTTTTTAGGGCATTGGTTTCCTCACATTGGAATCCATGGAACTACTCATGAAGAATTACTAGGCCAGGAAGCGTCTCGGGGTTGTCCTAGAGTAAATAAAAAAACTATTGAATGGATTTTAGAACACGCCGCCGCAGGTTCAAAGATGGTGGTACAGCCTTACGGAGTAGTACCGCATACATTTCAAGATGGCGATTTGTTAAAAGAAAGAATTTCTAAAGAATTTAATCCTCATCTTGGGGAAAAGCAAACTCCTTCTTTAGGAGAAGTAGTATTTATTGAAGACTATAAACCAGTAGAAAACAATGAATCAGTAGAAAAAGAAAAATCTAAAAGAGATATAGAAGAAAAAAAGCAGGAAAAAAAAGATAAAAAAAGTGATTCATCATGAAAAAATCTACTTTTCTCAAAATGATAAGCGTACCTTTTCTTGTTGCAGCAGGATGGATTGCTTCTGATGCTCTTCTCCTACAAAAAGAGGAAAAAGCAGTGTATAAAGGATTTACACAGATGAGTTTTGAAGATGAAAAACCATCCGTATTTACAGATGAATCATTAGAAAGAATAGTACGCGGAGAAGATATTGTTCCCGGACTTCCTGAAGAAGGAGCAATGTGTTCTAAATTCGTGAGAGCAACCGCAAACACTCTTTTAGGACATTGGTTCTTTCAACATCACCGATTACATGCAAAGATAAAAGCAAATGCATTTGGAATTACCACTCTTCCGGCAGACGAGTATGGTCTCTCTGGAGATGCTTGGGAGATGTATGGGAATATACAAAACAAAGGGGGAAAATTAATGTATGAAACTGAGCACCCGGTACAAGATAATCTTATCTCTGCAAACTATCTCGTAAGCCATGCAAAGATTGGAGATATCATTGGTTTTTATTATCCCGATAGTAAATATAACCCCCAAGCTAAGAAACAAGGAGCAGGATTTACTCATATGGGAATAGTGGTGGGATTTGACGAAGTGAAAGAACCCATCATTGCTCATTTTATGCACACTAATTATTATTTTGAAAATGAACCAGTTCTAAGATATGAAACACTCAGCGCAATGCAAGAAAAACTTTCATTTCAAGGATATCAGAAAGAGTTGGATTTTGTAAAAGGAGAAGAAGAATATAAATATCAAAAAGGAGATTCGTTAGTATTTGTAAAAGCAATTTTGAGGCCAAGATATAATTTGTAATTAAGAAGGGAGATGGAAAGAAAAATTGAATTTACAACGTATTACCTTCCCAACGCTTTCTGTTCCACTTCTCTGAATAATTTAAGGTAAGCACTGCGGTTATTTCTTACTGAAGCCTGAAATTCTGCAAGTAACTTTTGGCCTTCCGGGGTGCTGAGTCGGATGAAAGGAGTAGGGTTGATAATTTTTCCGGAACTAGTTTTTACACCAATATGTACGTGTGGTTGGTTCTTAGGACAATTTCCACTGGTGTTTACATAGCCTACAACAGTATCTAAATCAACCACATCATTTACTTTCAAACCACTGCGGAATTTTTGCATATGGCAATAGGTTATGAGATAGCCTGTTGCGAGTTTAATCCGGATTACTTTCCCATTTCTCCAGAATCTAACTTTTGGATGCTGATAATCTTTAATCTCCGTAACTCTTCCAACCCCAATCGGATAGAGAGGAGTTCCTATCGCCGCAGGTAAATCTACCCCATCGTGAGGTTTTCCTGAAATTCTGCCATCACGAATACGCGCAACTCCCCAACGTCCATTTGGGATAACGCTCGCCCATGCTGCCGATTCAGAAATACGGTAAGGATTTTGATAAACAGCCATCCTAGCAATGAGTTTATCCTCCCCGCTGGGTGTTCTTTCAGGGGGTTTAGGTTTTGGTTTTTCCTCTTTTGGAGGTGGAGGAATTACCGGAGGTTTGGGCGGCGGTTCGTCCCGAATAATTTCTTTACTGATCAAACTTTTAGGAATAATGATTTTTTGATTTTCGTACATAACTGGTTCTGCCAAATTAATATCATCGTTAATGATTAAAAGAGTGTTGAGTGTTTCATTATAACCATTGCTCTTGTAATCACAGTTTGTTTCCATGACTTCTGCTAAAGAAGAACCTTCATCATCTAAAGTGAACACTTCAAATTTATTTTCATCAAATATTTTCCTTAGTAAAGAACTTAAAATTTCCCGCTCAACATATACCGTATCGCCAACTTTCAATTTCTTCTTTCCGTTAAATTTTTCAATTCGCGGCCAATTACTTTCTTTTTCCGTAGCGCGTTTGGCAACAAGCGAGTAAGTCATTTCTTTACGCACCGGAAGCGCCAATGCTACTTTTCCTTCATACTTTACATAACGCACTCTTAACCTCTCTGCGGCAAAACTTTTTCCTAAAAAACTAAACACACCCGCTAAAAATCCTGCTGCTTTTGCAGCAGAATGTACTGCAGGCAATGCTGCTGAGCCTGATGCCACTTTAAGAAATTGTCTTCTTCCCAAATCAACTCCTTCCTTTTTCAAATCCACTTCTTTCTGCCGCAATTTCTGCAATGCAGCATCCAATCCGCGAGTCCAGGTAACTAAAATAGCCACCTTAGTTTCAATGTCTCGTACTATTTCTTTCAACCGCTGTTCTGCTGCTTCTGCCTCTACCGGCTTTTTTTTACGCAGAAGATACATTTTTAAGACTATTTGCTGACGTACAGTTTCAAGTTCATCTTTAAATTGCCCTGAGAAAAAAGAAAAAGCTTTTACTAATTCATTTTTTGGAACAGATATTTCTGGTTCAAGAGAGAGTAATTCGGGATGTTCTTCAATTCCCGCGATAACTAACTTGAGATGTTTCTCAGTCTTAGGTTCAGCTCGGCGAAGAAGACGATGAGCGGTTCTTAATTTGAGGTAATCTCGCTCTTCATCTTCGATTGAAGAATCTTGCTCAATATGACGAAGTGCAAAATCTAAATTCTGAAGCGACCGATATTGTGTAGCAATCCAAGCAAGAGCTTTGAATATTTCTTTATCTAACTTCACCATCTTAAAAAGAAATTGAAAGAAAGAAGTTTATAATTGTTACGATTCTTTTGGTTTATCTCTTAGTTTATCTTTTCTTTATTTAGACCTATTTGTTCTTTCAGTCCATTTTTCTTGAAAATATCCCATCTGCTGTAATACCACGCTTGCTCCAAGCAATCCAAAGACTAAAGGAAATTTTCTGTTGAAAGCATTTTCACGCAAGATATTTTTTGCTGACCAAAAACGAAGTTTAACGAATGGCTGGATATTGCCAACTTTTTTCTTAAATTGATAGTTAGCTTTTCCCCGACGCAACTGCCAGTGAATGAAAGAGTTCCAACTCGTTCTCGCTTCATGATAAGCAAATGAGTCAGGGACATATTTAATAAAAATACCTGCCTGCTCAAGACGATAAGAAAATTCTGTGTCTTCCGCTCCTGATTTCATAGATTCATCAAACAGACCTACTTTTTGAAATACTTCTCTTCGAATAGCGCAATTTCCCACAGAAAGATGGGTAGTCATTCCTTCCGGAGAAACTTTCCAAACTTTCGCAAATCCCAACGAGCCACCGCCAGGGAAACCCAAAGCAGAAACGCAGTCGCCAAAGAAATTTGAAGAAGGAATCACTGTTCCACCAGTTACCGCCATGATTTTTTTATCAGTTTTATCTGTTTTATCGTTCAATAAAGGATCAACTAGAGCCGGAAGCCATTTCTCCTGCACCCAGCAGTCATCATCTATAAAGATGATAATATTACCTTGTGCAAATTCTATTCCTTTATTTCGGTTGAAAGGAATTCCTTGCTTTTCTGGAATGTTGATGTAGCGAAGAAGAGTTTGTACAATGGGTACTTCAGGAAAATCTGGTTTTTCTAAGGGCGTATTTGATTCGTGCAAGAGAAGTATTTCTGTATCATACAAAGAGAGTTGAGACTGCAAACTTAAAAACAGCCGCAGTAACTTTTCTCTACGTAATTGATCACAAATGATAATTATAGAAATATTCAAATTATTTTTCATTTTTATTTTCATTTCCTTCCTACCCCATAATAAGCAAAACCTTCTTCGCGCACTGCCTCAGGATCATAAATATTTCGTCCATCAAAAATAATTTTATTTTTCATTAACTTGCCCAGTTCAGCAAAAGAGACATTACGAAATTCGTCCCATTCCGTAACTAAAACAATGAGATTGCTTCCTTCAACAGATTCTTCTACAGAAGAGCAGTAAGTTATATGTGAATTGAAAGCCGCATTCGTAGCAAATATTTTCTTTACATCAGGAAGAGAAATAGGATCATACAAACGGAGATTAACTTCTTTACCTCCTCTTTGCAGGAGTTCTTCAATTAAAACCAATGCAGGTGCACTGCGCAAATCGTTGGTCTTCGGCTTAAAACTTGTTCCCCAAAGAGTAATAGTTGTTCCTTGAACTTCCTGCAATTTTGCGATAATTTGTGGAACAAGCAAGCGTTTTTGCCGTTCATTCAGCGCATGTACTTCCTGCAATAATTTTGCCTGATATCCTTCTTGCCGTGCAGCATTAACTAATGCCAGCACGTCTTTTGGAAAACAGCTTCCTCCATAGCCGATGCCTGCATTGAGAAATTTTGGCCCGATACGATAATCCATCCCGATAGCTTTTGCAACAAGTTTTACGTCCGCTCCAGTCAAAGCGCAAATATTTGCAATTTCATTAATGAAACTTATTTTTGTAGCTAAAAAAGCATTATTAGCATATTTTGTCATCTCTGCTGTTTCTAGTTCCATTTCCAAGTAAGGAATATATGATTTGATAAGCCCTTGATAAATTTTTCTTAACACTTGAAATGCTCTTTCTGAAGTTGCGCCGACAACAATTTTATCAGGATGATTAAAGTCATAAACCGCATTCCCTTGTTTTAAAAATTCAGGATTGGAAGCCACTTCTACTAAAATGGCAGAAGAGGCGTTGGCGGTGTTAGGGGCGTCCACAATTGCAGTAGAAGCAATTATTTTCTGAACTATTTCTTTTACTTTTCTTGTAGTACCAGGAGGAACTGTACTTTTGATGATAAGAAGTTTGTTGAAGAGTTTGTTTTCCTGAACTGTTTTTGCAATCATTTCTACGACAGCTAAAAGCGCTTTAAGATCTGCAGAGCCATCAGGCATAGTTGGCGTGCCAACATGCCAACACAATTAAACAATGCCTCGCCAAAATGCACTCCTTCTTGAAGATTGGTGGAAAAAGAAAGCCTTTTTTTTTCCCTGTTTTTTTGCACCATCTCTTTTAATCCTGGCTCGTAAAAAGGAACTTCTCCATGTTCAAGAATTTTTATTTTTTCTGCATCAATATCTACACAAAGCACATGATGTCCAAAATTAGCCAACGATGCACCGGTAACTAATCCAACGTACCCTGTGCCGAAAATAGTGATGTTCATTGTTCGTACTCAGCTTTTGCATCATTCAGAGATTCAAAACTTCCCACATCAAACCAATGCTCTTTGAAAACAAAACCATGAACTTCACTAATTTGCACGAGCCACTTAATGAGATCTCCTGGATTGTCTGCTTTTCCCTGTTGAATTGCTTTTTCAACCTGCAGCAGATCTTCTTTTTTGAAAAAATAACAGGCAGTGCTGGCTAATGCACTTTTTGGGAGGGCGGGCTTTTCTTCAAAATGGATTATTTTTGTTGCCTCCACTGTTGCTACCCCATATTTTTTTTTCACTTTTTCTATATCTTTGAGATCATGAAGAGCAACGACTGAAGCGTTTGTTTTTTTTGCAAATTGCAGAAATTTTTCCAGAGAAAAACCAAACAAATTGTCTCCAGCGATAACTAAAATATCTTCGTTAATTTCCTGCTCTTTGATGGTGAAGTGGATGTCTCCTACTGCACCCAAGCGATCGTTATTGTTTAATGTACCATCATCTATGAGGGTTATTTTTTGTAAGAAAGTTTTTTTTTTTGAATCTTGGGGAGAGATATTTTTTTCATAAGCGGGAAGGGAAGTTACTGAAGTTAATGGAGCATCGTAGGCATTCAACCATATTCGGAAGTGATCATAGAAGCGATGATTGGTAACAATAAAGATTTCATTGATTTCTGGAATCTGAGAAATTTTTTCTAAAGTATGCTGCAGGATAGCTTTTCCGCCAACTTCTAATAATGGCTTGGGTTGATTTTCTGTTAATGGATATAAACGGGTTGCGTATCCAGCGGCAAGGATGAGGGATTTCATGGTGAGGAAAGAGAAGGGAAATGCTTTAAAAGGCTTGTGAAAGAAGATGTTTAGGAATTTTAACAGAAATTTAACGTCCGATTCCTTTGTAAATTATTCCTAAACTTTTTATTTTTTCCTTGTCAAGACAATTTCTCCCATCAATAATTATTTTGATATTATTATCTTTTAATTTCTGCAATTTTAATAAGGTAAATTCAGTGTGGTTAGTAGCAAGAACAATATAATTTGATTTCTTGAGAAAATCTTTAAAACTGGCAACAGTATTTTTACTTTTAACATAAGGATCGTAAATTGAAAGCATTGCGCCTTTTTTCTCTAATAATCGT
>JACPNC010000031.1 GCA_016185685.1 Candidatus Woesearchaeota archaeon
GTATTGTATGCGATTATTTCTCTCTTGGCTTTAGCGGTTGGTTCGCTTTATAAATTTCTTATTACGGATATTGGTCATTTGGAAAGCAAGCATCATCTTACTGCAAGCATTATTATTCCCATAGTTGCTTTTGTCAATTTTGTGGTGATGGTAACTATTTCCAACAAGTTTATTGCTGACGTTGGAGCAGAAACGCCTTTGCATAATCCTTGGATTGCCGGTATGGTATTTGCAGTAGTGCTGATAGTGCCGTATGTGGCTGGCAAAGTGAATGAGGCGATTGTAAGAAAGACGGAGGTGTTAAGATGAGTCTCCTTAACAAATTAGCATTCTGGAAAAAAGAAGATGAATTTGATTTTGATAAAGAGTTTTCTGGAGAAGGAGCTAATTCTGGAATATCGCCTTCAACACCTACAAAAGATCTTTTTGCGGAATCTCCTTCTCATGAACCGGTACAGGAAAGCCCTTTTGCATCCAGTAGTTCAGGGAATCTTTCTCCCTCTTCATTTCAACAACGGCAGTTTCCAGAATCTCGGACAGGTGATGCGGAATTACTTAACAGCAAACTAGATACACTTAGAGCTCAACTTTCAGCTATTGAGCAACGTCTTGCTAATATTGAACGTTTACTTGGCTCTGAACAGAAACAACGATTATGGTAGAAAGAGAAAAAAGCTTGATTTCTTTTTTTAGTGGCGTAGCTATGTTGATTGTTCTTTTTGATCAACTGACGAAATATTTTATTTATCTCCGCATGCCTGACTGGAGCTTGGGATTTTTTTCAGTTCATCTGGTAAAGAATACGGGGGCAGGATTTGGTATTTTGCAGGAGAAAACGTTTGTTCTTGGTGTAATCTCTTTACTGGTTTCTTTAGCCGTTATTTTTTATTACAAAAAAATTCCTCCGCAAAAACTTCCGCAATTTTTATTTGCTCTTTTCTTAGGAGGTGTTGTAGGAAATTTGATTGATAGATTTGCACGAGGATACGTGATTGATTTTCTTGATTTTACTTTCTGGCCAGCGTTTAACATTGCTGATGCATCAATTACGGTTGGAATGATTGGCATTATTTTTTATTTCTTGAATGAGGAAAAAGAAGCAAAAATGAAGAAAGAGATAAAGTAAGATGCTATGTTGCACAATTAAAATTAGACTCATCAAAAATCAAAATTCTTCCTGGAGATTCTTTAAATATCCTTTCTTGCGCAAAAATTCTACCTCTGCTTTGCTTCTGTACTTATACACAACATCTCCTTTATCATCTCCGCCAAGTTCCCATGGCTCTACGATAACTACGTCATTATCTCGCACCCATAATTCCCTTCTCAACCGGCCGGGAATTCTGCAAATACGTTCTTTACTGTCAAGACAGAGCACTCGCATTCTACTGCCGCCAAGGCGTTGTTGTACTACGCCAATAACTTCTCTTCCAATAGGCAGCCTGACGCGTAAGAGTTGTTGTTCTTCAGGAGCTGGTTCTGGCATATTTCTTTCTTTTGATTGAGGATTAATAAACCTTACTGATTGAAATAGTAGATTCGAAAATAAAAACGCCGCCGCCTAGGCCATTATGCGAGCAGGTAACTGCTGTATTTGCACGAAATTATTGTCCGATTTCTAACGAGTAATTCCTGCTTTTGTCATAAATAATTACCCCCAGAAACCCCAGAAATCGGACCTGCGAGCGGCCAAGGCGGCGTTTTTACCATGAGGGTAGCAGCAGCAGACCGTGCATTCGTCCGTTTGCTTTATGGTGTTTTTTTTAGAATATTTTAGGAGGCACTCTAAAGCAAACGGACAATAACTAATTGTAAAATAAAGTTACTCATGCACCTCTTGGTCTAGCTGTTGCTATTTTCAAATCTACTTATTGAAAAGTGAAATCCATATAAAGGAAATCAAAAAGCTTGTTCTTACAGAACTGCAATCTTTGATGTTGCAGTAAATATCTTGAAAAAAGAGCGTGATACTTTATGCCCAAACGCGTCGAATCTCCATCGTCAATTAACACTTTTAAACAGTGTGCACGAAAATATTATTACCAATATCTTCTGAAACTTCCCACTCTTCCGAACATCCATCAAATACGGGGGAATATTGCTCACGAAACATTAGAACAATTTTATGAAGCAGACGTTTCTTCTTTTACCTCTGAAAATTACATGGGTAAATGTCGTGAGAGAATCCAATCTCTTCTTCTTCAATCGTGGAAAAAATTTCAGCCGAAGTTGAGGGGATTGCCGCTTCCTCCTGATCAAGAGCGTTTTTATTTTGAAGAAACGATGTTGATGTTAATGAACTGGACTACTCACTTTTTGCAGGATATTCAGAAAGTTATGCAGGAAAAAAATCTCCCTGTGCAAGAGGCATTTAAGTTACTCACGCCGATACGGGAACAGGAATTTAAGTCAGAGGCGTATTCTGTACGCGGATTTGTAGATGCTATTCGTCAGGTGGGAGAAGAAGTGCATATCATTGATTATAAGACTAATAATAGTTTTGAATTTAAAGACAGCATCAAATTGCAATTGGCGATTTATTCTCTGCTGTATCTGGAAAAAAATGGCAAAGCGCCAAATAAAGTGGGTATTTTTTTCCTGCGTCATAAGTTGAAATTATGGCCGGTGGATGAAAATTTATTGCAGTTAGCGCGACGGGAAATTGAATTGATTCATGCACATACTTCATTGACTGAAGATGTAAAAGATTATCCAAAAACTGTAACTCCGTTGTGTAAATGGTCTTCAGGGCAGTGCGATTTTTATGAAGTGTGCAGGCCGCATGAAAAGGAAATTCCAAGCACCAATAACTTAAATTCCAATACTTAAGCACCAAATTCCAAACACTCAACTTAAAAATTGAAAAAATAGGAAACGAAATGGTCTATAATCTTGAAATAAGAACGTTTGAATTTGCAAAAAGGATACGTGCTTTTGTAAATCAGTTACCAAAAACTATTGCAACTATTGAAGATGGCAAACAAGTTGTGAGATCTTCTGGTTCTGTTGGGGCAAATTATATTGAAGCAAATGAATCTTTGGGAAAGAAGGATTTTGTAATGAGGTTAAAAATTTCCAGAAAAGAAGCTAAAGAGAGTAAGTATTGGTTAGAACTGATAGAAGTTGGAAATAATGATTTTTTAGCTACAGAGAAAGTAAATCTTGTAAAAGAGGCGGAAGAATTACAAAAAATCTTAAGTTCAATTATTGGAAAAATATCGTTTCCTAATGAAACTAAATTTTAAACAAGAAAAGGATAGTTTGGATGTTGGGATTTGTTTTCTTGGAATTTCTCACTTTGTTCGAATCTTTCCTGAGGGAAAGCTTTGAAATTTATTTATCGTATCGCTATCTTAGATGCCATATCAATAATCTGGCGATAGACGTCAATATTTCCCAGCACCCATGTTTCTACCAGAGCGCCGAGGAGGAGAAAAACTAATGCAAACACAAGCAAATAGAGGTTAAATCCAAACACTTCTGCAAATCTGCTGGAAGCGAAATCTTCTAATAATACATCTTTAGAAATTACTGAACCAGCGATAGCCGCTAAGAAATAAGAAATACCTTCTAAAATCATGTGAGGAAAGACGATCAGCATAATTATACTAAACAAAAAGAAAGGATTATTGCCTGAAAATTCAGCAGCGTGCTTAGCAGTGATACCAAAAATTGCCCCCCAAACGGAAGCATTCCAAGTTATAAGAAAAATAGCTCCATCTCCTGCGAGCAAAGCAAGGATAAATGCCGCGAGCATGACTAAAAAATTGTTGGAAAGAAGACTCCAAAATAAATTACTGCTAAAATTTGTTCCAGAAATTGCACTGCCGGAAAAACCTTGTCCAAAACGTATTTCCAGCTGTTCGCGAAATAAACTGTTAGTTTGAAAGCTCGGAAGGAGGATGGTTCCTATAGAATACACTAAGAGGATACCCAGAAAAAGAAAAATGTAAATGCGAACTACGTCAGCATCATCTTTCCACAAGGAAGAGAAAGACACTTTTTTTTCCATGCTTTCTCGGCGTTCTTCAATGTCAAATATTTTGTATAATTCTGGAAGCAGAAGCATGGAAGTAAAAGCCACTGCTACTAAAGCGGGATCGCCAGGAAAAAGAATAGAAGCAATGATAATGCCAATAAATGAATAGACTATGCCTAGAATAAATGCAAACAGTCCTTTTCGTTCCAGCCAGTCTTCAGGGAATAAGTGTTCTAAGACCATGATAACATTTTTTAGGGCAACCTCTTTTTAAGGAGGAAGGAGAAGGGGGTTTAAATAGTTTCGCAATGTTTTTAAAGAGGCACTCTTTGGGCAAGGAAAGAGTAATTTTAAAAAAATTTTGAGGTAAAAACCATGGTATCAACAAATCTTATTTTAGGTATTGTAGCAGTGGTAGTTGTTTTATTTGTAATTTATCTGTACAACAGCTTTATCGGGTTGCGTATGCGAGTGAATAATGCTTGGAGCCAAATTGATGTGCAATTAAAAAGAAGATATGATTTAATTCCAAATTTAGTGGAAGCTGTCAAAGGCTACATGAAGCATGAGAAAGGCGTGCTTGAAAGCGTTACTAAAGCTAGGACTTCTTTGGTTTCCGGTGGGATGGAAGAAAAAGCTAAAGCCAATAATCAAATTACCCAAGCATTAAAGTCTATTTTCGCAGTCTCAGAGAGTTATCCGCAATTGAAAGCTAACGAGAACTTCATGCAATTGCAGGAAGAATTGTCTGGTACAGAATCTAAGATTGCATATGCCCGACAGTTTTACAATGATTCCGTTGCTGATTACAATGAAGCATTGCAGAAGTTTCCTGGAAATTTGTTTGCAAAGCTGTTCAGCTTTACGGGAA
>JACPNC010000032.1:0-5156 GCA_016185685.1 Candidatus Woesearchaeota archaeon
ACCGAGTGTGGAAATTTCCTTTCTTTGAAGAATACCAAGATATGATGGACGGTAAAATTAGTGACTTAAATAATATTGAGACGAAAGGTAAAGGATATGAAGCAGGAGCGATCGGTGGCGGAGTTTTCTTAAGCAAATTTGTTAAGAAAGCAAAATGGGCGCACGTTGATATTGCCGGACCAGCATTTTTAGTGGAAGATACAGATTATTTATGTAGATTTGCTTCTGGAGCAGGAGTACGATTATTGACGTATTGGTTATGCGATTGGTAAGAAATTTTCAAATATTTTTTCTAAAGATTTATAAATTTCCTTTGAAAAAGAAAGCTCATGGAATCTCTCATCATCCTCGGCACAGGAATAGCTGGCTTAACTGCAGCAATTTATGCAGCGAGAGCCAACCTCACCCCTTTGGTTCTCTCTGGACCAGAAGATGGAGGACAATTAACTCTTACCACAGACGTTGAAAACTTTCCAGGTTTTCCCGAAGGCGTGAAAGGACCGGAACTTATCAATCTCTGTAAACAACAAGCAGAACGTTTTGGCACACGATTTCAACTGGGTTTATGCACAAAAATTGAAAAAAAAGAATCTCAGCATAATCAGAAAAACCATTATTTTGTCATCGAAATTGACGGAGAAAAAAAAATAGAAACAAAAACAGTCATTATTGCTACTGGAGCATCTGCAAGATGGTTGGGTCTTCCTTCCGAACAAAAATATAAAGGAAGAGGAGTAACCACCTGTGCGACTTGTGACGGAGCATTTTTCAAAGGTAAAGAGGTAGCAGTTATTGGTGGTGGAGATTCTGCTATGGAGGAATCTTTATTTCTAACAAAATTTGCGTCAAAAGTAACCATCATCCATCGTAAAGAGGAGTTTCGCGCAAGTAAAATTATGCAAGAACGTGTTTTTAAGAATGAAAAAATCAAAGTTGTTTGGAATTCTGAAGTTGCAGAAATTCTTGGCGACGGAAAAAAAGTTACCGCAATAAAATTAAAAAACACTGCCACGAATCAACTTACAGATTTCAGGTGCGATGGCGTATTCTTAGCCATAGGCCATTTTCCAAACACTTCTTTCCTGAAAGATTTCATAGACCTTGATGAAAAAGAGTATCTCAAAGCAGACAAAATGATGCATACAAACATCAACGGAATTTTTGCTGCAGGAGACGTGCAAGATATTCGATTCAGACAAGCAATCACTGCATCAGGTTCAGGGTGTATGGCAGCAATGGAAGCAGAGAAATATCTTGCACATCAAGAAGAATAACCTCCAAGTCACTACATCTAGCTTATTCTATCTAGCTTACGTCTTATTCTAAAATCCTAAAGTTTCTTTCTTTGCATCAAGAGCTGCTCTAAGAACTATAATCTGCTGCTCAACCCTTTCTTCCAAAGAAACGTTATCAATAGTTTCCGTAGTGAAAGCTTGCGGAGTGTAATTTACCTGAAGAAACGCTTCAAAAGTCGTCCCCGTACCATATTCTTTTTGGTTAAAAAACCCTTCTGGATAATATATTACTCCACCTGAATTTACATCTTTATAGATACTTTCCCATTTGCATACCGGAATTCCTCTTTGCTCAAGAGAAGCAATCATCTTATCTCCAACTCGTCGTTCTTTATCTGGACAGTTTTCCCACATATAAAACTCAGTAGGGAGCGCTTCATCTTTGTTTGCATCAGCAAACTCTCCTTCCAAAGGAGTTTCGTGCATATCTAAAGTAAAAAGATAAGTTTGAGGCCCTTCTGAAAGAGAGTCTAAAATTGATTCTACTTCCTTAACTTTAGACCCGAAAACAAAATGCCTATTAATGTTTAAACCTAAGTGATTGCTTCCAGTATTTGCTGTAAATCCCCAAGGGTTAACACAAGGATAAGCAAAAAATTTGAAATCATTCATGTAAGAAGAAGCATGTTCTTTAAGAAATTTTAATACCCCATACACCCCGGCAGGTTCATCTCCATGCATTCCTCCAGAGAGTAATACTGCTTCACCTCCTTGACCTTCTGAAACGAGACGGTACAAAGGCAAATGTTGCGAATCGTAATGCACTTCACCGATTACTCGGACTAAAAAAGAGGATTTGAGTTCTTCAACTTGAGAAATTATTTCTTGATAATTTCTTACTTCCTTATTCATAAGAGGAATAGTCTTTTGTAACAAGTAAATAAATCCATCTATATCCTCTATACTCAAAAGTAAAAATAACAACCATATCTTTTTATTTCACTCTCATTTTCACACTAAAATGGCCACTCCCCCCTGTACCTACTTTGGAAACTGCGGCGGATGCACCACCCAGCATCTTGCCTATGAGACACAAATCATACAAAAGAAACAAGCTTTAGCAAGAGCTATTAAATTCCCTGAGGAAAATATTAAAGTATTCTCCGGCAAAGAATATTTTTATCGTAACAGAATGGATGTGCTTTTCTCTCCGCAAGGTATAGGATTACGGAAAAAAGGAAAAGTTTCCGAAATTATCCCAATTGATCGTTGTGTTATCGCTGATGAAACCATAAACAAATTGTTAAATGAAGCGAGAAATTTTTTTACACCTTCTCGTATACAAAGCTGTAAAAAAACCTTCTCTTCTCTCATCATTCGTGCCACCTCTATAGGAGAGAATGGACTGTGTTTTGTTCTGCAGGAAAACTCTTTACATCGACAGGAAGCTATTACTCTCATTCGTGACTTCACTTCTTCTCCTTATTCTTCCCATTATTCTTCTCCTTTTCCTTCTTCTTTCTCATCAGCAAAAAATGTAGTCGTTGCCTTTACTTCCCCAGCTTCGGCTTTCCTCTCAGAAGAAACGTTAGTAATAAAAGGAGGAGAATTTCTTCAAGAAAAATTTTTGGAAAAAACATTTCAATTTCCCATCTCTGGATTTTTTCAAAATAATTCTGTTCTTGCAGATAAAATGCACGATTATTGCCGCAAGCTTCTTCAGCAATACCCCACACAACAGGCGCACCTCTTAGACCTTTACGCAGGCGTAGGAACTTTCGGCATACTCAATGCTGATCTTTTTAAGTCTACTATTCTTGTAGAAAGTGCCCCTTTGGCAGTAAAAGCAGCCGAATTCAATATCAAAAACAACATCATCCCCCAGAAAATACCCCAAATAACCTTCCATAAGCTGGATGCCATGCGCTTACGCAAAATTACTCTTCCAAAACCATTATTTGTCATCACTGATCCGCCTCGCATTGGAATGCATCAACAGACCATCCATTATCTCAACCAAGCACAGCCAGAAATAATTATTTACATTTCTTGCAACCCGCAACGCTTAGCGAAAGAATTACCAAAATTCAAAGAATACGTAGTAAAGAGTGCCGCGTTGTTTGATTTCTTTCCCCAGACAGGGCATAGTGAGGCAGTGGTGCAGTTGAGGAAAAAATAAGAAAAAAAAACTTCCTTCTTTTGTGGACAGTCTTAAAAAATTGGGAGTTAAAGAAGAGAAATAGTAAGTCGTAAAAAATAAGCCACACACTCTAAAACAACTTCATCAACAGCGGATAAAACAAATTTAACAAAATCAACAGTAAGAAAAACAGACTAATTCTGCGATATCGTTTTTCTCCTATCTCAGCACCGTGAAGTTTGTGCAAAAATACTTGCGCCATTCTTCCCCCATCAACAATAGGCAAAGGAAGTAAATTAAATAACCCAATACTTAAACTAAGTAAATAAAGCCATTTAA
The DNA here is from genome assembly GCA_016185685.1 of Candidatus Woesearchaeota archaeon. Lineage (GTDB taxonomy): Archaea > Nanobdellota > Nanobdellia > Woesearchaeales > GW2011-AR9 > JACPNC01. The sequence goes on from JACPNC010000032.1 coordinate 3,715, forward strand.
GAAAGTGAGCAAGCCAAGAAATCACTACAAACAATGCTTTTCCCCACCCGCTTTGATATGTTTGCTTTACATCATGCTCGTCATGAATTTCTTTGATACCAAGAAAACTTTTTTTGATATTGTCAGGATTTTTCGCTAGCGTAACAGTATATTCTCCTTTGTTAGTTTGTACGGATATAGTTTCTGCAGGGCGATGAAATGCAAGTTCTTCGGCAAAAGCCTGGAAATTTTTTGTTGGAGCATCGTTTAACCCCGTAATAAGCGTTCCAGGCAGAATCCCTGCCTGAGCAAAAGGAAAATCTCCTTCAACATAAGTATCAAAAGTGAATCCTTTTTCAGAAACCATATTTTGCTGTAAAGGAGTAACTGCTGCAAAGAGCACAACTACTGCAACAATCGCTAATAAAATATTTGAGAATGAACCAGCAGCAAGAACGGAATATTGCACAATATCTTTTTCTTTACGAAGTTTTTTCTCATCTGGTTCAACAAAGGCAGCAGGAAGCGGCCCAAAGAAAGCAATACCCGTATTTTTGACGGACACTTCATGTGCTCTTGCGACAATACCATGAGAAAATTCATGAATAACTGCAATGAAAAAAAGAGAAAACAGAAAATCCCACACAGAAAGTACGCCTAATCCTGGAACAGTCATGCCAGGATATACTAAAGAAACTCCTGCCACCGCAGCAGGCGCAGTAATCAAAGAATAGAGATTTTTTATAAGAACGAAAGAGATAAAGACTAAACCCACATACCCAGCTCCAACACCGACGTATCCCAAAAGAATAATCCATTCCCTCCACTTTTGCCCGCAATAATTAATGAATGAAATTCCCCAAGAGGTACGAAGAAGAAAGATAATTTTCGCCTGCACTTCTACTTGTTTTCTTTTAATCCAGAAAAAGATGATAACTACAAGATAAAAGAGCAGCAGCCATTTATACTTTAAAATCCATACTAAAAATGCAGGAAACATCTATCAAAAGAAATAACCGGAGTTTTTATATGTTTTGTTTTTAAGTTATTTCTAATACGTTTAGCTATCACATACAATTTTAGCTATCTCAAACAATAACTCCCTACTTCTTTCTCTTGGGTTTTAATTTTCTCGATTTACACTTTCTGCACTTTACTTTTCCTTGAGAAACTTTTAAACTAGGAGCGCGTACTTTAGATTTACAAATACGACAGACAAATACATTACGCAATTTGCGTACAGTTGCTTCCTCGAATTTTACCATGGTGTGAAAATTTTTATTTTGTTTTGATGTTTATTAATCATATCTAACCACTGCTTTTGACTTGTTTCATGACTTTAGTCCCCATAATATTCCAAAAAAGGATTTCAACCCCTTCACGCACAGTTCCTTGGAGTTCTTCCGGAATATCCATATCAAATGTTTCGTAGGTTGCCACGTCCATTACTTGTGCGCTATTTC
>JACPNC010000032.1:5166-11925 GCA_016185685.1 Candidatus Woesearchaeota archaeon
TTTCTTTTCAATAATAGGAACTTCTACCTTTTCATGCCCAGGCATAACCGTATTTCTTTTTTTGCCATCTAAGATGCCCACAGCAGTAACATTGATCTTAGCATGACCGTGTTTTCCCGGCTTAGAGGTAGCCATATCTGAAATCTTGCACGGAGCATCATCAATGATAAATGTATCTCCTTTTTTTAGGGAACTTATGTCCACCAGTTTTTTTTCGTATTCGTTTTCACTCATAAAAAACACCTTAATCTGAATTTACTCTGAAAATAGAGGGGTTATTTTTAAAGGTTGCTGAAAATTTGAAGAATTTTCAGAACCCAGAAAGCAAAAAAGCTTTCGTAAGGTTACTAAAAAAGTAAGGCTTTTTTAGCAACTTCAAAAAAAAATTTCTTGTTATAGCAAATGAATTTAATAATCGTATTTTTCCGTATTCAAAAAGTCAGTCATTTGCTTATTAGAAAAAGACATAATCAAATATACGAAAATTAATGTCTTTTTCTATAGCATCGGTGGCGTTCAAGCTTTTTTTTGCATTCCAAAACCACTTCTTTTTCTGTTTCTTCCAGCAGAATGGAATGGAATCTTGTAAATTTGGCTAGAAAAAAAAGGTTGGCCGTTAAATTTTCCTTTTCCCATTGCCCATAGATTCGATCTTGCTCTTCACAAATAACCTTCTCTGCTTGCAAAAATGTATGAACATATCTCTCCTGTTGCAGAACATATTGCTGTTGAAAATTGCTCTGCTCTTCAGAAGAAAAACATTCCTGCTTGCCATACTTCTCTAAAGCATCCAACATTTTTTCAGTCAGAGTAAGAACGACATCACTTCCAAATTTTTCAGGAGGTAGCCCAAATAACTTCTCCAATTTCATCTTCGTTTGACTAAGCGCCGTAAGGTAAACCATTTTTTCAAGCGGTTCTTCATGCTGATTTCCCTGAGTATCCCGAACTATTACTGAAGGAAGCGAAGCAGAAGGCATATTTATCGCATAAAGATATTTTATTTTCTCAAATTTTTGCAAAGCACCATCTAAAGATTTTGCAGGAGAAGGACAACCACGAAAAATATATTCAGCAACTCCTTGAATCGCATGAGAATATGCTTTTCTCGCCATTTCCCGAGCATAAAGTTTAGTTTTATCTTTTGAAAAAGCAAAAACTTCCCGACTTTCAACTTCTTCTTCCCAAAGAAGCAAGGTTTCTTCAAGAGCATCTTCAAAATAACGTAGCGGTTGAAATACTTTCAATCTGGAAGTATCAGCATCACCAAAAGATTCAAAAGAGAAAGAGGGAGGCTGAAAAACATATTCCTTTGCTCCAAACAAACAATCCGGAAAAAAAGTTAATGCATGGATGAATAAACGATGTCCAAGAGCATGATATACTGCTTCAGGATTATATTTCTTTTTTTGAGGAGAAGCAATAACTAAACGCTGAAAATCTTGGACTTTTTTCAAAACGTTTTCTATATCCTGCTCCTGCACAATAGCATTTAGAAAACCCGCTGCGCGTTGTTCCTCTTCCTGTGCAGAAAAATCAGGTTTTTGCGGTGGTTCTTTTTTTCTAAATAGAGAGAGAGGAGACATCAGAGAGTTTTTTAGTGTATTTTAAGTTACTTGTTTTTAAAAATTTCTACTGAATTTTTGTTTTGAAACGCCGTTGTTCCCATTCTTGTCTTATAATAGCATCTATTTTTTGGTCGAGAAGACGAGTGGCTTCTGTAAGCTGTTCCTGCTTTTCTTTTTCTTTCTTTATACTATTTATCTCCGCTTCTGTAAGACCTTCCAGCTTTCCTTTATTTATATGATTTATCTCCGCTGCTCCGCACATGGCTAATGAGGTCAAAGTACTTGCTATCAAACCAAGAACTCCTGCAACAAAGTATTGGTTTGCTAAAAAAACAGTAGAAGTAGTTATTCCCGCACAAAATGTAAGAGTCTCAAGCCGATACTTTTCACTATTGGGAAACATCGTACTCCAACGTTCAGCAGTAGTGTAAATATCGTTGTACCATCCTTCTTTTGTTAAATATGATTGTAGTGGTTGCATAGTATTTTCCTTAATTTACTAGTTACTCCCATTTCAAACCGGTATTTCTTTATAAATCTTTCTAAGTTTTCTACTTAATAGTGACAATGTATCCGCAAACCCATAACATTTATAAAGGAAAAAAGCAAAAGAAAAAACAGAGTTTATCGTCGAAAAAAAGAAAATCTCAAAGCTTATTTACTATGGAAGAAAACAACCCCCCAACGCCCACAGAACCAAATCCAGTACCCGCTCCCAGCTCTGTCCCAGAACAACTTCCGCCAACTACTTTTGATCACCTTATTCCTCGCGTGATTGAAGAAGAGATGAAAACAGCATATCAAGAATCGTTGGAGAAACCATGGGAAAATTCCATCCGCATGGCGATATGGCAGTATACGATTCTTTAGTGCGCATGGCGCAGGATTTCTCTTTAAGATATCCTTTGATTAAAGGACAGGGAAATTTTGGATCGCTTGACGGCGACAATGCTGCCGCGCAAAGATATTGTGTAACTGGAGATACCTTAGTTCTTACGGATAAGGGTTTATTACCTATCGCAGAAATCTCTCAAAATGAGGAAAAAAAAATAGATTTAGGAATCCTTAATTATGCAGGTAAAAAAAAGAAAGCAATTAAGTTTTTTAACTCTGGGAAACACAATATTATCAAAATAACTACAGAGCAAGGCTATACTATAAAAGGCACCCATAATCATCCACTTTTATGCTGGGGAGTTGACGAATTTGGTCATCCCTCTCTCGTTTGGAAGCTCATGAGTGAAATAAATACTGGTGATTATGCTATCATTAACCGTGGTTCTTCTCTCTTTAGTGAAATAAACCCTTCACTGGCATCTTTTCACCCCCCACTATTACCTAAAGAGAGAAAAATTTCTCTTCCTACGGAGATGACTGGTTCTTTAGCTTTTTTACTAGGAGCATTGGTCTCCGAAGGCAGCTTTCATCAGAAAAAAATTCTTTTCAATAACAAAGACCCAGTGTTTTATGAAGAAGTTAAGAATTCTATTTACCAAAATTTTCCCCAGGTTACACTCTACGAACGAGATATCGCTGGTAATTGCAAGGAATTAGATTTGTATCATCAACAAGTAGTTCGCTTTTTAGAAAATTTAGGGCTGAAAAATTCTAAGGCTCACCAGAAGGAAATCCCCTCTATCATCTTTCAATGCAAGAAAGAAATCATTCGGAGGTTTTTTCAAGCGCTGTTTGAAGGAGATGGTTCTGTTACGTTCAAAGAGGATAAGAGGCATGGCGGTAAGTCTATTCAGCTCTGTTATGATTCTAAAAGTAAAAAACTGATAGACCAGATGAAAATATTACTATCAAACTTTGGGATAGTTACTAGCAATCCCGTTATAGACCGGAGAAGCGACTGCTATAAAATGTATCTTTTGGGTATTTCAAGCACTGCTGCATTTCAGAATGAAATAGGCTTCTTTTCCGCTAGGAAAGAAAAAATTCTCTCATCCATTGAAAAAATTAATACGCTTCGTATGGGTAAAACAGATTTCATTCCTTACCTCAACGAGTACTTAAGAAAGAATTATAAAAAATCAAAGATACTAAAAAATAATTTTGACAGATATAATCTATTGAAGAAAAATTACCCTCTTTTAATAAAAATAATTACCCCTGCTGATAGGAAGATGATTGATTGGCTGAGAGAAAAAAAATTTTTCTTCAGCAAAATTAAAACGAGAGAATTGCTCTCTGAAGAAGTGGTTTATTCTCTTAAAGTTGACAGTCCATGTCACTCGTTTATTGCTAATGGTTTCATTAACCACAACACCGAAGCAAAATTAACTTCATTTTCAGAAGAACTTTTGAAAGACCTTGAAAAAAACACCGTAAATTTTCGCGATAATTTTGACGGCTCACTGAAAGAGCCGGAAGTACTTCCCAGCGTAGTTCCTAATTTGTTAGTTAATGGTTCTTCAGGAATTGCCGTGGGCATGACTACTAACATCCCCCCCCATAACCTTAAAGAGGTCTGCGATGCAATCATTGCCCTTATCAACAATCCAGAGATGATTTTGGAAGAATTAATAAAAATTATTCCCGGACCGGATTTCCCCACGGGGGCAGAAGTATTTTGTGGGCAGGGATTACGGAACGCATATGCCAAAGGGAAAGGAAAAGTCATTCTCAAATCAGTAGTAGTGACAGAAAAAAATAAATTAATTGTTAAAGAGATTCCTTACCAAGTCAACAAAGCAGAACTCATCGAACATATCGCTGATTTGGTGCGCGAAAAACGCATTCTTGGAATAAGAAATATTAATGATGAATCAGATAGAGAAGGGATTAGAATTGTCATTGAATTAAAACAGGATGCAGATGCTAACATTGTGCTCAACCAACTTTATCAATATTCTCGACTGCAAGAATCTTTTGGCTTGATTCTTTTAGCGTTAGTCAATAATCAACCAAAGTTATTGGGATTGAAGGAAATATTACAGCACCACATCCAGCATCGTAAAGAAGTCATTACCCGAAGAACAGAACATGAATTGGAACAAGCGCAACAACGGGTACATATTTTAGATGGACTGCTTGTAGCATTACAAAATGTCGATGAAGTTGTTGCAGGAATCAAACGCTCACAAAGAGTGGAAGATGCGCAACAGTTCTTAATCCAAAATTATTCTTTAAGTGAGATACAGGCAAAAGCAATTTTAGACTTACGTTTACAAAAGTTGGCTTCATTAGAACAGGAAAAGATCAGGAATGAGCATCACGATTTATTGCAAAAAATAACAGAATATAAAGAGATTCTATCCTCAGAATCAAAAGTACTATCATTAATTACTGAAGAACTTCGGCAACTCAAAATACAGTACTCTGATCCGCGAAGATCAAAAATCACTCTAACTGAGGAAGAGGATAAAGACTTTTCCATGGAAGATTTGATTGAAGAAGAGCAAGTAGTAGTTACCTTGACCCATTCTGGATACGTGAAACGTCTTCCCTTAACCATGTATAAAACACAACATAGAGGCGGCAAGGGCGTTATCGCAACAGGAATGCGTGAAGAAGATATGGCAGAACAAATGCACGTCGCATCTACCCACGACTATTTCCTCTGTTTTACCAATCAGGGGCAAGTGTATTGGCTGAAAGTGTATCAAATTCCAGAAGCAGGAAGACAAGCATCAGGAAAACATCTCGCTTCACTATTAGAATTTCAGGAACAAGAAAAAGTAACCGCTATCATTCCCGTACGTAATTTTACTGAAGGATATCTCTTCATGGTAACTAAGAATGGAACGGTCAAAAAAACAGAACTGTTGGAATTCTCGCATCCACGACAAGGGGGAATCCGTGCTATTTCACTTGAAGAAAAAGACAGCTTGGTGAGCGTAAGATTCACTACGGGAAATCAAGAGATTCTTATTGCAACAAAAGAAGGGTTGGCTAATCGTTTTAATGAGAATGATGTCCGCCCCATGGGAAGAACGGCTTACGGTGTAAGGGGAATTAAATTGGTAGAGAATGATGCAGTAATCGGAATGGTCGCCGCAGAAACGGGAAAACAGTTGCTTACCCTGACGGAAAATGGATATGGAAAACGTACTTCTATAGAAGAATATCGCCTCTGCAACCGCGGCGGACAAGGAGTAACAAATATTAAAATTACTGAAAAAAATGGCCCCGTAAAAACCATCATGCTCGTCAATGGAAGTGAAGATTTGATGCTAGTTTCTCGTGAGGGACAAGGTATTCGCATGCAATGTGCAGAAATTCCTGCTATCGGAAGAGCCACACAGGGAGTACGAGTGATGCGTTTAGCAGAGAAAGACCAATTAGCAGCTGCAGCAAAAATTGAAGTAGACATAGTGCAAGAAAACGAGAATCTTGAAACAACACATCCTTCTCCCCCTGCTTCTTCGCCTTCTACTCAATGAATAATAATAATAATAATAAATAACTCATGGCATACAACCTTTTTTCATTAACCCATCCTGGCGCAGAACAAACAGCACAACAGGAAGTAAAAGAACTGCTGAATGAAAAAAGTAACGGCTCTCTTTCTTGCATTGAATTCTCTATTAAAAAAAAAGAAGAGATTTTGAAATATCTCACTAGAGCACAAACAGCACGAAGAATTCTTTTTGCTTTAGGAAAATTTGCAACACCGGATGAAATAACTCTTCCAGCTCTCCCAGAATTTTCCTGGAAAGAAATCTTTTCAACAGGAAACACGTATAGTATTGAGTTTGAACACCTAAAAGAAGCAGAACTGCGGCAAACACTTGCTCGAAAAATAGGAACACAACTCACTTCTGCAATTAAGAAATCTTGCAATTACACACCAGAATTTACATTCAAAAAACCAGACAGAGTCATAGTTTTGCATTTTACTGGAAAAGAGTACGTGCTAGGAATAGATCTAGCAGGAGAGCTGCAGAAGAGAGCGCATAGGATTTTTACCCACCATGCTTCTTTTACTGGAGATATAGGATATTATTTGGTACGTAAATCCAGACTTATTGCAGGAGATAAATTATTGATTGGATGGGTAAAAGATGGAACACTCGCCATTGAAGCTGCGCTTTTTGCAAATTCCCTGCCCGTGCATAAAGAACCATTTGCCTGCCAGAAATTTCCTCTTTTTCAGGGAGTTTCTTTAAATCTTACCTCTTACAACCCCACCCCTACGCCACTAGCTACTTTACCCCTCACTCCCACCACCATTTTTGCATTTGAC
>JACPNC010000035.1 GCA_016185685.1 Candidatus Woesearchaeota archaeon
ACTTCTGCGTAAATCATATACAGCACAGATAGGAAACCTAACACATTCCATTCCAACAAGAGTGTAAGCAGTGCATCAGTATGACTACTCTGTTTTCTTGCTCTCCACACCAAGAGTAAAAGTATTACAAACCATAATGCCCCAAAGAGCGCTACGGGAACATTGAGAAATTCTGAGTATATGCTAGTATTCACCAAAGAGCAGGAGATGTTTTCGTTGAAGTCACAGAAAGAACCTTTTTCAATCCCGGCATAATGATTTTTTACTAAATAAATGGAAGTGAGTACTCCAAGAAGACTTAACGCCATTATTATTTTTAATATAAGGTCTTTTTTCATTTTGTATTTTCTTCTATTTCTTCCTCTATTTTTATTCTTAATATAAGAATGGGCGCAGTAATTTATAAAACTAGCGGAACTTTAGAAGAAAGAAAAGAACTGCAACTGCTTGCAAAGAAATGCACTCAATAAAATGTCCTTCGTATTTCCGTCTTTAATTCCAGTATCGCTTTGCGGAAAGCTTTTTCTTCCGGAACAGCTTTTCCAAAATCCACTGCTGCCATCTTATTGCGCACCAAGAGATGAATTTGATCTACTATTTTTGCCGGGTCGTGGTGTCCTCCTCGTGCAACTTCTTCACTTAAAACTTGATTTTGCTCTGCAAATGTTGTCATGAATCTTTGCAGAAAATCTTCCCGCGCGTTAGCAGTTTTCATGAACTCTGGAACACTCTGTTTTAACTCCATTGCGCCTTGGCGATGATAGCGATTGTATGCTTTTAGCAAACTGGCTTCAAAGCGGTCTAGAAATTGTTGAGTTATCATAAGATAGAGGGAGAAAGAAATTTGAATATTTAATGATTATGCTTCTAGAATTTATGTTGTTTCACTTTTCTTACATTTTCCTAAAATCTCCTTGCACTCCTTATCACTTGCCTGCTCAAATTCATGATAAAACCTGCCAATCGCGCCAAAGTATTCAGGAATTTCCAGACATACTACTTCATCTGCTTTCTTCTTCAATAAAATAATGATTTCTTTGGGAGCAACAGGAACAGCAACCACGATCTTCTTTGCTCCGCGCTTCTTTAAAATTTCCAAAGCCATCAATACTGTTGCTCCAGTAGCGATACCGTCATCGATAAGAAGAACTGTTTTTCCTCTGACGGAAAGTGGCTTATTTTTTCCCCGTAGCAATTCAACACGGAAGAAAACTTCTTTCTTTTTTTCCGCAATTACTTGTTTAATGTATTCCCTGTCAACATCAATTGCAACTTCCGGGTTAATGAATTCTCCTTCCTCGCCAACTGCGCCGAGAGCGAGTTCTTCCTGTCCAGGAAATCCAAGTTTTTTAATGATAATAACATCGAGAGGAAGATTTAGTTCTTTAGAAACTTCTGCTGCAACTACCACGCCGCCGCGAGGGATGCCTAGAAGGAGAGTATTTTTTTTGCTTTTGTACGTCAGCAATTTTTGCGCTAATTTTTTTCCGGCATCTTGGCGGTTGAGGAACATTTTTACACTCTTGATAATAGCAAGAATAAGCAAATGACCTATTTAAAACTTTTCCACACCTTTTTATAGTTCATTTCTTTCCTTTCTTTTATGCAAGAAAAAACGCTGGAAGATTCTTGGATTCGGAAAATATTTACCATCGTACCATCTATCAAGGAAGGTCTCGGCAAAGGAGTGTTAATTTCTCTCTTTTACGAGGCAGTAAAATTAAGCCCAATACTTTTAGTAAAGTACCTTGTAGATTTCTTCGTAACTGGGCAGGACAATACCTTCAAACTGATTGCCGCACTTGGAGGCATACTTGCTTCTTATTTGATATTAGAAGCAGTCGACTATTATACTGAAATAGCGACTCAACGTTGGCTGCGTTCTTATGAATTAGAAATACTCCGGAAAACTAAAAAGAAGCTTTTGGAAATGCATCTGGGCTATCATGAAACTTTCAGCACCGGCACGCAAGTTTCTAAAATAGTCAAAGGAGTGCATCGCTTAGTGGAATTAATTTGGTTTACCTTTGAGGAGTTCATTCCCACTAGTATACAACTTCTCATTACTTTAGCTTTGCTTCTGAATGAACAATGGATCTTGGCAGGAGTGTTTGCCCTCTTTACCCCCATTATCATTGGCATTACTCTTTATGAAGGAAAGAAAGTTCAGCCGCTCAGAAAGGAATACCATCGCAAGTTTGACGAAGCAGTTGGAGAATTAGGCGAAAGTGTCTTTAACATCGCTACGGTAAAAGATTATGTGCAAGAGAAAGAGCAATTCAAAAGATTTGATTCTTTGTTGAGAGAATACGTAGAAGGCTCTAGCCAGAGATTTAAATTTTCTCACCGCTTACTGTTATGGAGGGATTTAACTATTGCAGCAGGGAGAATTACCACTTTAGCCATTGCTGCGTATCTTGTTTTTCAAGACCGTCTGAGTCCGGGAAGTTTAGTTTTAGCTTACTCATTAACTGAACGCGCTTTTCTGGGAACGCAGCGTATGGGGAGATTGTACAGCTTCCTCGGCGATGCCATGGAATCCATCAACCGATTGGTAAATCTTTTGCAAGAAAAACCGGCAATTATCAATTCTCCTAACGCGATATCTGTGAATCATTTGAAAGGGGAGATTGCATTTGAAAGAGTTAGTTTTTCATACAATGACAACAAAGAAGTAATTCATAATTTTAGTCTGTACATTAAACCCCAAAAAGTTGTCGCTTTTGTTGGCCGTTCTGGATCAGGAAAATCAACTTTGGCAAAATTGTTGCTGAGAAACTACGATGTACAGCAAGGTAAAATTATCATAGATGGAAAAGATGTACGGCAATATAAAATTGAAGATTATAAGAAAAGGATTGCTGTAGTTTCCCAAAATGTAGAAATATTCAATCGCACTATCTTAGAAAATATTCAATTTGCTGATCCTACTACTACAAGGAAAGAAGTCATTGCTGCTGCAAAGAAAGCGCACGCACATCAGTTTATCATGGATTTTCCTAAAGGATACAACACGCTCGTGGGTGAGAAAGGCATTCGTCTTTCTGGTGGGCAGAAACAGAGAATTAGTATTGCCCGCGCATTGTTAAAAAATCCAGATATCTATGTTTTCGACGAAGCAACTTCTTCTTTAGATTCGGAGTCCGAGCAGTATATTCAGAATTCCATCTTTTCTATCGCGGGAAAAAAGACCACCATTATCATCGCTCACCGCTTATCAACCATTAGAAAAGCAGACTTGATCGTGGTTCTTGACCAGGGTAAAGTCGTAGAGCAGGGAAAGTATGAAGCTTTAGTGCAAAAAAAACAAGGAATAGATTTGTCTTCTCCTGATATCCTTACTAAAAGACAACGGGAAGTTCTACTTATCGGAGCCAGATTGGATTATGGAAGAAGTATTAAAGAATACATTAGTGGTGTTCTTGACATTAGTGTAAAGACAGTAGATTCGATAATAGGGCGCATCCATCATGGCTTGGGAGTTGCCGATCCATTTTCGACATGGTACACCGCCTACGATAAAGGGATTATTACTCTAAAAGAAGTAATTGATGAAGACCGAGCATCACTTCTTGAAGAACAACTTGTTTTTTTTACTTCACGCGAGAGAGAAGTTTTGCAAAGATATGCTTACGATGCATTAAAAGACGGTTATACTGAGCGAAGATACGTAGCAAAAGCTCTTGGCATTACACCTAAGACTCTTGATACTCATTGTATTAATATTTATACTAAAATCGGAATCCATAATCGTGCTCAGATGGCGACAATTGCCTATGCGCAAACACAAAAAGTAATTATTTAGCTTTCAGAAGTGCCACCATCATTAAGTCGAGCTTCTTCAATATCCATATCGAGCTGACAAGGGGGTTGTCCAATCCGGGGAACGTCAGCCATCGATATAAACGACGAAAGCGAGAAGATGGTGGCAC
>JACPNC010000019.1 GCA_016185685.1 Candidatus Woesearchaeota archaeon
TAAAATAGTGCTTTATTTATAAAACTTATGGTGCAAAGAAGTAAATATTTATAAATCTGGCAGTAATAATTTTCTTTGATTTTCATGAAGAGAAAAAGAGGAGTGATGTTGTTAGGGATGGTTCTGTTTCTGGTAGTGATGATTTCTAATTTTGTGGTTGGTGTGGAATCACCAGTGCCTAGTGGAGAAACGGTCTATGGGCAATTAAACACTGATGTCTTCTGGGCGTGGTATATTGGATGTGAAAACTTAAACAGCAGTACTTCATTTATCAGACTCAAGAATTAAAATTCAATAGAATTGTATTCTTTTCTCAAAAATCTTCAGGTGAGGGAATGGGAAATTGTTCCAAGCATTCGCTGTGGTAAGGTTTTGTGCGTTCGGTTTCGCTACAATCTCTACTTCCTTTCCATGGCTCAAGCGTTTTTTTCCATGCCCAAACATCACAAGGGTCGTCTGTCTTACCCCAAAATAACGAAGGGTCATAAGTAAAAGAGCAAAGAAATTGATTAACGACGGTATTCCAAATTGCTCTCCAGTAGTTTTCATCTTCATCGCCAAGACGATTTGCGTAACATTCTTCAAATACAGGGAAATCTGCTGCAGTGGGGTTATGTACTAAAGTAAGTGGCCTATTTCTTTCCTCATAATGCAACTGAAGTGTATTTCCAAAATACGTAAAGTTAATTTGTTCATCTGCTATATCCTGCTCTGAAAGTCCACCAAATGACCCTATCAATGCACCGGTACAATCTTGCTGAAGAGGTTCCCGCGTTCCCAAGCTGCATCCAATTATTCCTTCTTTATAGACATTCCACAAATAGGTGTTTGTTAATTCAGAATTGCCGCAAGTATTATTTTGATATTGCGCATCTTCCCTACTCTGTTCTGCTTCTTCTGGTGTCATACAGAATGAAGCGTCTTCATTAGAATCATATTGGCAAATTCTGCTTTCCTTGCAGTCCAAATCACTTTTACAGGTGCTGATATCGCCGCAATTTGCGGGAAGCAAAGACAAAAGAGCCGCATATGCAGCAGTCCTTATTCCTCTGAGAGTATTCATTAACTACTTTAAAATAGTGCTTTATTTATAAAACTTATGGTGCAAAGAAGTAAATATTTATAAATCTGGCAGTAATAATTTTCTTTGATTTTCATGAAGAGAAAAAGAGGAGTGATGTTGTTAGGGATAGTTATATTTCTTTTAGCTTTAGTTTCGGTTTTTGTTTTGGGAGTGGAAAGTGATTTGCCTACGTCTGTAGAGCCGGCAAGGTATCTGATTATTGGGGGGAAATGGGATTCTTCGGAATGTGATGACGATTCTGATTCTGTTAATATTGAATATAAAATAAAAGAAGAGAGTAAAATAATAGAGGGCGATGATACTCTTGATAAAATAGATTTTGATGGAGAGGATACAGATTGCCAGCCGAAATTAAAAACAGAGTTTGAAACAGTTCCGAAATTAGCGAATAATGTTGATGTACGGGGGTGCTGGTTAGTAGTAGCAGAAGATGATGGTGAAGATGAAGAGGAACCTGATTTCGGTGATGATGACGGGGCGTGGGGAGTGGTTAAACCCGGAAATATAATTGGCCGCTCTGCTAGTGCACTTGATTTAGCAGATTCCGGGCAGGAGGAAGAGTGGTTTAATGAGTGCGAGGATACGGGTATAAACTCTGGTAATGGTCTTGATGATATATTAGATGATGGTGATACTACCCAGGTCACGCAATGCCACTTTAAAAATCCTTCCCCTCTTCTCTGTTCTTCCGACGGGTTTTGGTATGAATGCAAAGAAGAAACTCTTGGCTCGCGGGCTTTTGTTGAGGATGATGTTTATGATTGTACTGAAAATGATGATGTTTTTGATTGGGATAAAATCGCTGAAGACAAAGATAGAGATGGGTATTTAACGGAAGCGACAGATGATGTGCCGGCAGATTGTAATGATAGAATAGAATCATCTACTTGTGATAACGAATTAAATGATGTTAATTATTTTAAGAGACAGATTCGTATTTGTGAAAATGCAAATGATTTGTTAGATCGTTGTGAAAACTCGGGGAATGATTGCAGTGAAATTGAAGAGGAGACTGATGATTGTACTGCTCAAGATTACTCTGCTCAAGCCGTTGTTGCTGCTGCAGCATTAACTGCTTGCGAAGAGATTAATGAAGATTTGATTGAACTCTGCCAAGAAGTCAACGACGCAGAGACTCCGGAGCTGAAAAAAGAAATATGTAATGGAGATCCAGCATTAGGCGTCTGCGCGGCATGCATCAATCCCGAGGCAAGAGAAGTATGCGGAGATGCTGTAGATAATGATTGTAATGATGAAACTGCGCGAGTAAATGCAGAAAATCCTGCGCAGGAATGTAATTTTTTCAAAGAAGGATGTGAAGCTACGCAAAAAATAAATCCAGAAACAAATACTGCTGAAGGAGTAACACATACCAACATTTACGAAAAATCTTTCTCATGGATTGATACTGCTGAAGGCGGTTACTGCTGTGGATTTAATGGAATGGAAGATTTAGGGAAGGTAGAACAAGGAACTGAAAGTACGCAAGGAAATTTTCTCTGTGTGAATAATAATCCGGATTTAGTTGGTTATGCGGGGGCAAGCAGTGATGAAGCTGGAAGTACAACAACTCCCCCGGGATGGGGCAGGACAGCGAAATGTGAGGGAGAAAACAATAACTGGTGCTGGATTTCTGCCTTTGGAGATGCGGCGTTCAAAATTTTAACTATCAAGAAATTTTCTGATAAACCGTATGATGTGGTGTCTAATGGTCAAAAATGGGTTGAGTGCAGAGAAGGAGAAGGAACAAAAGGGATTGCTATCGGAGCAGAAACTTCATTGACTTCATCTAGCTCTGAATCTGGTTCTGCATCGATAACAGCGCGGGCAAATGGTTTTTATTGTTATCAAGAAGAAGGTCACGGGGCATGGGCGGAGTGCTTAGAAGGAGATGCTTCTGCTAGCGATATTAAGAAAAGAAGTGTTGGAGATGGATTATTTGCTCTTAGAGTTCGTGATGAAGGAACTTCAGATAATAGAAAATTCATTGAGCTAGGCAATCGTGCAGATTTTTATGGGACTTCTTCCATTTCAACAGAGGGATATGGCTTTCTTGAATTCATGCTTCAATTTCCAGAAGCAATCAATTATCCTGCTGATGTGGTGCTACACGTGCAAGGACCGGTTGATGATGAGGGAAATCACCAAGAATACCTGCAAAGAAACATTTTAGGGGACATTGTCAATAAGGGAGCATTAGAAACTAATCACTGGCTACACGTTAAAGTTCCACTTCCAGAAACTGGATTGTTAGGAGTAGAAAATGTATTTCTGCAGTCAGAAAATAACAAAATATTTGTTAAAAGTTTTTTTCTGAGCAACGATGACACTCCCCGTCTTTGTTCTGGTGAAAGAGGAAGCAACTTAGAACCTTCAAATACAGAAGATAATTCAAGGAGTACTTGGGTAGAGGATATAGATTTCTTTCAAACAGGGTTATTGAGTGGAGAAAGTCTTTGTAATTTATATTACAGCAAGGGAGAAATTTCGGCTTGGATGGGCGGTGAAGAAATTCCTGTTCAACGCAACTGCTGTGGCGATGATTCTAACGAATATTACAACGGTGCAGAAAGTACTTCTGCCTGCTGGAATTCGCAGGTGCTTTCACAGGGAGATACGGCGATGAATGTGGAAGCGAATATTGGATATATGAAAGAGAAGGTGGAGATTGAGTATCCGGAGATAGAGATAGAATTTGACTTTGACCGTGGACTTACTTTTGATGGTTATGATGAAGTAGATAATTTCTTTAATAATGTATTTGATGATGCTGATGCTAATCATAATTTTAAAAAAATATATTTACTTGATTTTCTTTCTCCAAAAAAAGAAATATGGAGCTTCTCACCTGCGGATATTCCTGAATCTACTACTGATTTAGTAATTTCTCTTGAAGGTTATGATAGTGATGATAGTAATGGTTATAATGATGGTATAGGAAGAATCTCCCTTGCCGTTTTACCAAATGATATTAAAAATAAAAATATAGCAATAAGAAGCAGTGTAAAGAGTTCAACAGACACTGCAGACTATGCTCTTGATACACTTTTTTCTTCCAACATCGCCACACTTTATTTTGAAGATGCGGATACGAGAGAACGTTTGCCCGACACTATTAATTTTGCTGATGAAAACTTGCCAAAAAAAATAACTCTCATAGCTGAGCTTGTAGGAGAACCACAAATTGTTAATTTTGAAGATGTAGATTTTGACGAACCAGATAACAATAAGCTTTCTTCTCAAGAAATTGCTCTATATATCGATGGGGATAGTGACGATTCTCCTCCCGGCATCCACGCATACCCCATCATCAAAAAAGTAACTCCTGTTGACCCCAGTCCTTCCGCTACTTTCTCCTTCCCCTGCACTTCAACCGAATGTACATTCCCCCTGCCGGGAAAACCACCCTACACACTCAGCAATCCGCATCCGGAACTCTACGACCTATACTTTATTTACAAAGACCTAACAACAAATGAAGTAAAGGAAGAACTTGTTACTACAGATTACACAAATGATAACTACGGCAATCTTATCGCCCGCAGAGTACCGCAACAAGTACTGTTTGTGAAAGAGGTAGGCATTGATCATCCGGAAAGTGGTTTTTATTCCTGCAACGCCTTAAGTGAAATAGAAAGTGATATTGTTAGTTTAAGTTTAGGATACGATAACCTGCTTATCACTGAGCAATCTGTCTGCTCCGTCTTTAATCTCGGAGGAGTAGGTGATGCACTAAAATCATTCTTCTGCGCACCCAGTGTACGAACAGAAGAAGGAGTTACGTTAATGAATAGCTGGAGTAGTGAACCTATCCTTTCTGAAAATCTTGGGTATGTTCTGCCAACTTCTGTCGATGCAAGTGGTGTTGATCCTACGCCAACACAAGTAGCAGATAGTTTGAGTTTAGGAAGAACTGAAGAAGAAGTGCAACCACATGAAAGAGTTCAACAAGCAGAAGCTATTCCTGCAAGAAATCTGTTAAGTAATGCGGTGTTTAAAATAACAAGCGAAGGATTGTCTGGTTGGACTTTACGCAATGCAGAAGGAAAGGAAATTACTGATAACAGAATTTTAGAAAGTACTTATGTTACAGAGTATACTGGTGTTATTATATCTGAACCAACTTCAGATACAACGCCTTTGGGAGAATCCACTACTCGCGATTCTACTGTACTTTTGCCTGATGAACAATTCCCGGCAAATAAAGTTGATTTATCAATTTCTGGTGAAACGCTTCGTTCTGAACCTATTGCTGTGCCGGATGATGTAGTATTGGAATTAACTGTTAATAATGAAGATGAAGAATCTACTTGCGGAAAAATAAAATATTTTACTCAAGATGGAACAGAAGCAACAGAATCATCTCCTCCTTCCTTCGTCGTTGTAGAATTTACAGTAGTAGATTCAGAACCTTGCACTATCCACAAACCTATGCTGCAAATCGTAGATAAAAGTGCTGTCCCCTACAATTTCAAAGAACTGCCCGAAATCTCACCTTTTGTTCCAAAACCACGCTCCGCTCTCGCTTGTTGTCCAGCAGGCTATTGTTGGAACGGTTATGCTTGCATAGCTCCATTTGATGAAATTAATTATCCAGAAGAATACACTTACATCGTAGATTATATTGCTGATGGAACTGACGACGGCAGAAATTACCGCTGTTTTGATGGGCAGTGGAAAGATATGCCGCCAAAGAAAGATTGGAATTATCAAAAGCAGGGATTCTGTGAAGAATCTACGCAATGTTTTGTATTGAGTTCAAGAGTTGCAGAACCAACCGTAACCGGTTCAAATCCTTGGGCACAGAAGAAAACTGAAGCTTTAGCAGAAGGAGAAATCGCTAAAACTTTATTTCACGATCAAACTGATGATTTTAAACTTCCCGCCTGCATCAATGCCAGCGATTATATCTTAGATCATTATTGCGAGCTAGGAACAGAAGCAGAATTAGCAGACGAGGATCTTAACAACGATGCTCAATGGACGTCAAGAACTAAATTTTTAGCGGCTGACTTGTTAAAAGTAGGGGAAGATTCTGGTGAGTATTCTTTATACTGCACTACTCCTGAATTAGCTTTGCTGGAAACACA
>JACPNC010000020.1 GCA_016185685.1 Candidatus Woesearchaeota archaeon
GGGGCTGTAGTGTAGCTTGGCCGCGAGAAACTTCAGGGAGTTTTCTGAGGTTGCTTGTGAAGCAACTATCACTAGTGGTTTGGGGGATAGGGACAATTTCCTGTGCTTATCAAAGAAACCACTGAACCCCGGTTCGAATCCGGGCAGCCCCATCTTTTCTTACCTTAAAGGTAAAAAAGAGACGCAAAAATAATAAATTCATAAATAAGAATCAGAAAAAAGTAGAAGAAAGGTAAAACACTATGTCATCACTTGGATCAATGAAAAGATTTGGAGCCCGGTATGGTCCGACGCTCAAAAAAAGATTCACTAAAATAGAAGCTCTTCAGAGGGCAAAACACAAATGCCCTTACTGCAATAAATCTTCAGTAAAAAGAATCGCCGTAGGTATCTGGCACTGCAGAAAATGCCTGACTAAATTTGCCGGAAAAGCATATACTCCTAGAGGTGAAGCATAATGTACTATCTCTGTTTTGATTGTGGGAAGAAAGTAGAAGATGAATATACTAAAACTAAAGTCCGCTGCCCTTATTGTGGTGGGAAAATTCTCTATAAAGACCGAAAAACAGTAAATAAAATAAAAGCACGTTAGGTGTTTTTTTATCTCTACACATGGCAGGAAAAGTCCAGCAGTTGCAGTTATTGCAGAAGAATATGGAAAACATTTTACAGCAGAAACAACAGCTGGAAACACAACATATTGAGCTTGATGCCGCGTTACAAGAAGTGGCTTCTGCTGAAAAATCTTATAAGCAAGTCGGAAAGATTCTCATTGCTGTTCCGGGCGATCTTTTAAGAAAAGAATTACAAGAAAAAAAAGATATCGTTGATATCCGCCTTAAAAACATTCTAAAACAAGAAGAAAACCTCAAGCAAAAAATAGAAGAAGTTCAGAAAGAAGCAGTAAAAGAACTGCAAGGAAAATAATTACAACTTTTTCACTTTATGTTTTGATTTTAAAAATAAAGCATTAGGCACGTAAAGTACATCTCCGTGCTCTGTGCGAATTTCTGTTTCTAAGTATCCTATTTTTTCTACAATCCCTGAAATTTCTTTGACTTCAATGTTTCTTCCTTCTTTAACTCCCGATGTTTTTTTCTGGAGAAAAATCCAGCCAATAAAATTTGGAATAACATCTTTCAGACCTACGACGGTTGTCAGAATAAGAAGCATAAATATGGCCCCTACTAAAATATACAAGACAAAGAGAGATTTTATTCCAAGCCAAGCGAGAGATAGAACAAAAGTAACTAAATAAATCACATACGAAAGTATCGAGCTTACCCAGCGTTCAAGGTCATAAGTCACATTAACTTTTGACATAATTTTGTTTAGTTCTATTTCTTTCAAAATCCTATGTAATAGTTTTTTTACAAATATTCCTAATCCCAACCCTAAAAAAAGTACAATAATTGCTCCAAACAAATTTTTAAGATATACACTAAGAGGTGCAAGAGAGCTGCTTAAGTCCATGCTTCTGTGAGGTGGAGGAACTATTTATAAATTATTCTCAAGCAAAACTCTTAAAAACATTCATTCTTCTTGTTTGTTTTATGCCTGATTACAATCTGCAAATCAAAGCGCTGGAAGACGAACTAAAAAAGACTAAGTACAATAAAGCAACACAAGGACATTTTGCCATTGTAAAAGCTAAAATTGCTATGCTTAAAGAAAAGCAAGAAGCCCGTGTCCGTGGTAAAGTGGGTAAGTCAGAGCATGGTTACTCTGTACGCAAGTCTGGAGATGCCACGGTACTTCTGCTTGGTTTTCCTTCCACAGGAAAATCAACATTGCTTAACGCTTTAGCAGGAACAAAGTCAGAGGTTGCCGCATACGCATTTACTACACTATCCGTTATTCCTGGAATGCTGGAATATAAACAAGCGAGCATCCAAATTCTTGATGTTCCTGGGATCGTAGAAGGCGCAGCATCTGGTCGGGGAAGAGGGAAAGAAGTTCTTGCGGTGATTAGAAATGCCGATTTAGTACTAATGGTAATTGATGCCTCGTATCCAGAACACCATTCTGCTTTACTGAGAGAGATTCGTGAATCAGGCATCCGTATTAATAAGTATCACCCAGAGGTATACATAAAAAAAACCGCAAAAGGCGGTATTCAAATTGGCAAAACAGTTCCTCTAGAAATCAATGATGAAACTATAAAAAATGTTCTTCGTGAATTTAAAATCAACAATGCAGAAGTGCTTATTCGCAGTAGAATAGATATTGATGATTTTATTGATTGCATCGAAGGGAATAAAAAATACCTTCCTGCAGTAATATGCGTAAGTAAGGCTGACATGATCGAAGAAGTGGCTCTTAAAAAAGTCATGCAGCAAGTGCAGGCAGACCTTGCCGTCTCTGCTGAAACAGGCTTTCATTTGGAAGAATTAAAAGACAAAATTTTTGAGAAGCTGGACTTCATTCGTATTTACATGAAAGAGCCAAAGAAAGATGCAGATTTACAAGAACCATTAATTATCACTCGTGGTTCTACGGTGGGAGACATGTTTGTTCGTATCTGGGGAAGTTCAGCGAAATTTCCTGGCCAAAGATTAATGTTGAACCATCGTGTTGCGGATAAGGATGTTGTGGAGATACATGTAAAGTGAAATTCTCATGGATGTAAAACCAAATTCTAAAAGTTTTTATTTTTTCACAAAATTATGATAATTCACTGCTCTATCTCTTCTTACTCCATTTCCTTCTGCAGAAAGAAGTGTCAGCTCAATTGCTGACTCTTCTGAATTAAAACTTCTATTAAGGTAAAATACCTCACTCTCCTCATGAAAGCCAAAATCAAACCCCATTCTCTGTATCTTCTTTTCATATCTTGGAATTTTAGCAAAAACATATTCCCCTGCTCTTACAGAAGAAATGCCTTCAAAAATAATAGTTCTTACGGGAATATCAATGTTTTCCGGAGTAACATTTAATGTCAGTCGAGAAGTGTATCCACTTGGATAGTTTGGAGAACTTCGAGGAGGTCCTCCAATTACTGGTTCAGAACGGGGCGTGACTGACGTAGCATAAGACTCTCCAATAACTTCATCAACAAAGAATCTCTCAGAAACTAGAAGTTCTTCTAACGGCTTTGAGCGAGAACGCAAATCTTCAATTTCTTTATTTCTTTTTTCCTCAATTTCTTTTTCAAGCGAGTCATACAATCACCAATGAGATCCCCTATAAAAATATATCGATAGGAAAAAATACACTAACCTATGAATAAAAAACAACTAATTCAAATCAACAAAACTTTTCTCTGTGTCATTTCCGGCGCACTTGTCAGCGAGACGCCCAACCTATCGCCAATACCTTGTCCCAAAGTATATGCCATGGCTTGTACTCTTCCTGTTAAAATATCTAACAGGCCGTGTTGGCGTTTGTATGACAAAAATTCTATTTCTTCTAATCCATACGTCTCTTGTAAATATCGTCGCACGGTGTTTAAATCTCCCAGTTCATCTATTAATCCAAGGCGTACTGCTTCCACGCCAAGGTACACTTGTCCTGTAGCAAGTTCACGCACATAATCCTCATCCAAATTTCTGTTAAGAGCAACTTCCTGAATAAAAAAAGTATGCAAAAGATCAATCTCTTTTTGAATGATTTTCTGTTCTTCATCAGTAAGCTTTCTGAAAGGACTTCCCGAATCTTTATATTTTCCGGCAATTAAACGCTCATATCCTATACCGTACTTTTCCATAGATCCACTAAATTCAAGATACGACCCTATGACTCCAATACTTCCCACCAGCGACATTTTATGCGCAATAATATAATCTGCCGCAGATGCCACCCAATAACCCCCTGAGGCCCCTAATTCGCGTACGAAAACAATCACTGGTTTTTTTGCTTCTTTCATGGCAGTGGCGATTTCATCCGATGCCACTGGACTTCCTCCCGGAGAATTAATCTCCAGTACAATTGCTTGAATGCGAGAATCTTCTTCTGCTTCTTTGATAAAATTAACAATTTCTAAAGAAGGCGTAACTTCTTGCTGTGAGAATCCTCCGGTAGCTTCAGTGAGAAGAACACCTTTTACCTCAATAAGCGCTACGTTGGGTAGTCCCAACCCTCTTTTTTTTCCGTTATGTTCTTTTTCCTCAGAAGAGTCAGAAGAGAAAAGCAAGGGAAGAGCAACACTTACTACCACAATTGCAAAAATGATTATGAAAATTTTTTTCGTACTAGATTCCCGTATTCTCTCACTAAAAGATTTTCTAGTAAATCTTTCTAAACCTACCTCTTTTTTATTCATAACGAATAATTATAAAGAAGATAACGTATATAAACTTTTTCTATTCTTTCTTTGAAAAAAGTTAGTATTTTTCTTCCTAAAATCTTATAAAATGGCCTCTAAAGTATACATTCTATGTGTGGTATCGTTGGCGTTTTTCATAATGGAAAAGCAAAGGAGCAAGTAGAGCAAGCTCTCACGCTTATGGAGAATAGGGGGAGAGATGGTTCTGGAGTAAAAGAAGTTTTTTCTAATAGCTTTTTTGGTCATCGCCTTCATGCCGTTGTTGAGAGAGTTCCACAACCGCTTGTTGGCGAAGGCACATTAGTTGCTAACTGTGAAATTTACAATTGGAAAAATCTCGCGGTCAAATACTCATTTCCAGCAAAAAACGACGCAGAACTTCTTCTGCAATTCTTTGATCGTTTTGGTGTGACTGATACTTCTCTCAATCAACTTGACGGAGTATATGCATTTGCTTATTTCCGAGAGAAAAAACTTTTTTTAGCGCGTGATATCTTGGGTGAAAAACCTCTCTGGTTTACTGTAGAAAAAAACCAATTCGCATTTGCTTCTGAAAAAAAAGTACTTATTGCTTTGGGGTTCCAACAGATCAAAGAACTCCATCCTCGTCAACTTGCCATTCATGATGTCGCTTCTTCTTCTTCTTCTTCTTCTTCATCATCATCAGGAACTCTTTTATTTCAGCAAAGAGCTTTCTTTACTTGCATCCCAGAACACCTGGATAGTTATGGACTGTTAAAAGAAAAAACAACTCAACTTCTTAATAAAGCCATTTTGAAAAGAATTCCACGGAAAAAATTTGGCTTGCTTTTTTCCGGAGGAGTAGACTCCACTTTTTTAGCAAAAATTCTAAAAGAGCATGGTTATGAATTTACTTGTTACACTGCCGTTCTGGATACGGAAAATGACATGGTCCTCCCTTCTGATTTAATTTATGCGCGGAAAGCAGCACAAGAGCTTGGTCTTTGTCTTAAAATTAAAAAAATAAAACAAGAAGAAATTTATTCTTACCTAAAAAAAATAGTTCCTTTGATAGAAGATTCTAACGTCGTAAAAGTCGGCGTTGCATTACCTTTTTTCATAGCTTCCGAAATGGCTAAAGAAGATGGCTGTAAAGTCATTTTTTCTGGCTTGGGCAGTGAAGAAATCTTTGCCGGGTATGAGCGGCACAAACTAGCAAGAAACATCAACTCAGAATGTCTTTCTGGACTAAGAAAATTATTTGAGCGGGATCTGTATCGCGATGACGTTATAACTATGTATCATAATCTAGAACTTCGGTTGCCTTTTTTAGATAGAGAGTTAGCTGACTTCAGTTTAAAAATACCTCAAGAGCATAAAATCAATGCTGAAATATCAAAAAAAATTCTTCGTGAAATTGCGCTTGAACACGGCATTCCGTTAGATATCGCTTTCCGTAAAAAAACGGCAGCGCAATATGGTTCTCGGTTTGCAACAGCATTAGAAAAACTAGCAAAGAAGAATAATTTTCTTAGTCAATCTGCATATCTAAAAACATTTTATCCACGACCAAATCTCCAGTTAGGCGTTCTTTTCTCTTCAGGAAAAGATTCTGCCACTGCCGCGTATATAATGCAGCAACAAAATTACCGATTAGCTTGTCTTATCACTCTTAAACCAAAAAACCAGGATTCATATATGTTCCAGGAGGCAGGAACTGAGTTGGTTGGATTACAAGCTCAAGCAATGGGGCTGCCGCTGGTCGTGCAAGAAACAGCTGGAGAAAAAGAAAAAGAACTTATTGATTTAAAAGCAGCTCTTCAGGAAGCAAAAAGCAAATACGGCATAGATGGCATTATTACTGGGGCACTTTCTTCTACCTACCAACGGGATCGTATGGAGCAAGTTTGTGAAGAGCTGGGTCTGAAAGTTTTCTCTCCACTCTGGCACAAATCTCAAGAAAATCATTTGCAGGAACTTTTAAATTATGGATTTGAAGCAGTAATTACAAAAATTGCTGCTGATGGACTTGATGAACGCTGGTTGGGAAGATTTCTGGATGCACAAGCAGTAAAAGAATTACAATTGTTAGCAAAGAAAAACGGCATCAATCCTGCGGGTGAAGGAGGAGAAGTAGAGTCAGTAGTTATTGCCGGACCACTATTTCAGAGAAAAATATTTTTAAAGAATACTAGAAAAGTAATGGACGGGCATCATTCGGGAAAGCTGGTAATTGAGGAGGCAGTGTTGGTATGAAATCAAAAACAGATACCACAAATATACATGTAAAAACAAATACAAGTGTAAAAACAAATACAAAAAACACATCAATTGGAAAAAAAGTGATGTGCTTTGGCACATTTGATATTTTACATCTTGGTCATGTAAATTATTTTGAACAAGCAAAGCAACGGGGTGAACATTTAACAGTGGTCATTGCCCGTGATGAAACAAAACAAAAACAGCAGAAAAATATTCTTTTTTCCGAACAAGAACGGCTACAGTTGATACAAAGTCTGAAAGTTGTTGACGAGGCAGTTCTGGGAAACGCAGAAAATCACTTTAAGATTATTGTTGAGAAGAAACCAGATATTGTTTGTTTAGGATATGACCAAGCCATTTCTGAGCTGGTTGTGGAAGAAAAACTTCGTTCTTTGGGACTGAAAGCTAAAGTTTTACGCATGCAGCCTTATCAGGAAGAAAGACAGAAGAGTACGCGTCTAAGAAATGAATTGGAAGTAGTTTCTGAGGAAAGATCAAAATAAAATCAAAGAGACTTTTTTAAGAAAGATTATCCACTTCAGACCTCAGCAATCTTTAAAAACTCTGTATCGTTCTGCCAAATAAAAAATAATTTGAGGTGAATCTTTATGGGAAAATGTGAAAGATATGCGCAGAAATATGGTGCTAATGCCTACTTTGTTTTTAGAGTTCTTGTGGGTTTGTTGTTCTTACAACATGGAGTGCAGAAACTCTTTGGCATGTTTGGCGGAGTCGGTAGTAATGGAGGAACAGTACAGCTAAT
The DNA here is from genome assembly GCA_016185685.1 of Candidatus Woesearchaeota archaeon. Lineage (GTDB taxonomy): Archaea > Nanobdellota > Nanobdellia > Woesearchaeales > GW2011-AR9 > JACPNC01. The sequence goes on from JACPNC010000020.1 coordinate 7,251, forward strand.
GAGTTTAATGGGATTAGCAGGAGTCATTGAGACGGTTGTAGGAATTGCTTTAGTGCTTGGCTTATTTACTCGTTTGCTAGCAGGAGTTGCTGCAGTAGAAATGTTGGTGGCTTTCTTCAAAGCCCACTTTTCTGTAGGTAATTGGGTTCCTTTATTAAACAAAGGCGAACTTGCGTTACTCTATGTAGCAGTGTTCTTAGTCGTGACTGTGTACGGCAATGGTAAATGGAGTTTAGAGGAGAAATTGTTCAAAAAAGAATTTTTCTAAGAAGTTCTTTTTTGAAACACTGGGAATTCCACTAATGTTTAGTGGAATTCCTGTGAACTGGGAAATCTGCTGATTTCCGGTTTCCCGAAAATTTCAAATTTTCGCGGATGCTCAAAATGGGCAGCCTCATTTTGACAAAGCAAAGTTTTTTATATTCTTTTTTCTTTCTTTTTTTTGTGAAGCATAAAGCAGAGGTTATTTTTGGAAGTATTCTTGTAATTATTATCTTTCTTA
>JACPNC010000028.1 GCA_016185685.1 Candidatus Woesearchaeota archaeon
CAAAAAGCAAACCAGTATGTGAGTCTTTTTGATAACGAGGTAATCACCATGGCTGATGACGCAAAAACATTAGAAGCAGTGGAAATCGCAAGAACTAGCGGTAAAATAAGAAAAGGTGCAAATGAAACTACTAAAGCAATTGAAAAAGGTCTTGCAAAATTAGTGGTCTACGCTGCAGATGTAACGCCTAAAGAAGTAGTTATGCATCTTCCGCTTCTATGCAAAGATAAAAATGTGCCTTGCGTAGAAGTAGCTAAAAAAGAAGATCTTGGCGCAGCAGCAGGATTATCTGTTCCAACCGCCGCAGTAGCAGTTCTCAAAGAAGGAGATGCAAAAGGAGCAGTAGAAAATATTTCCAAAGGACGGAGATAAACTAGCAAACGGATTTATACTATAAATAAAACAGAATAGTAAATAATACAAAATAACATTCGGTAAAAAACATGGGCTTTCAAAAACCTAAAAACGAAGATAAATCTGGACAGAAACCTGAACAGAAAGCAGTGGGTGGTCAGCAGCAGGAGAAAGTAGAAGGTGAAATTTATTTTTCTCAGGGATTTGCAGCTGAAGTGAAAGAAATCGTTGCGCGTGCAGGAAGCAGAGGCGAATTAACTCAAGTGATGTGTCTTATTTTGGACGGTAGAGACAGGGAAAAAGTTATCCGACGTAATGTTAAAGGTCCCGTTAGAGAGGGGGATATTTTAATGCTCTTAGAAACAGAGATAGAAGCCAACAGATTAGGTGGCATGGGTAGAAAGTAAAATAATAAAAAAATAATAAAAAATAAATCAATGAGGTAATATTATCTAACAATGGTCGCTTGTTCATTTTGTAAAAAAAATATTCCTGTGGGAACGGGAAAGATGTATGTTTTTATCACTGGTAAAGTGCTTTATTTTTGCAGTAAGAAATGCCAAAAGAATCAGCTTCAACTTCACCGCAAGCCAGCGCATCTGAAATGGACTGGCGCGTATGAGAAAGGCGTGAAATCAAAAGAAAAAGAAGCGCCAAAAGAAGTAAAAGTTAAAGAAGTTGAAGATAAGGAAGAGTAAAGAAAATGATCGAACGTTCTTTAGTTGTGTTAAAACCTGATGCAGTAAAACGTGGTTTAATGGGCAGAATTATTTCCCGCTTTGAAGATGCTGGCTTGAAAGTTGTCGGTGCAAAAATGGTATGGGTTGATGAACATTTTGGAAATAAACATTACGAAGAAATTGGCAAGCTTGCATCACGACGAGGAGAAACCATATTAAAAGTGATGTTAAAATTTATGACTTCTGGTCCTGTGTTTGCTTTTTGTGTGGAAGGAGTTAATGCCGTTGATAATGTCCGTAAAATTGTCGGCGGCACGGAACCTAAATCTGCTCTTCCTGGCACTATTCGTGGAGATTTTTCTCACGTAAGTTTTGCGTATGCAGATAAAGAAGGAAAAGCCATTGAAAATTTGATTCATGCATCCGGTTCTGTTGAAGAAGCAAAGCAAGAAATTGCTCTTTGGTTTACGCAGGAAGAACTGCACACGTACAAAACCGTGCATGAAGCGCATACGCTGTGAGAATGTGTAGAGAAAAGATTTAAAAGAGGGAAATAAAAATAAAGAAAGAAATAAAAATAATGAAAAATTAAGAATAATTTAAAAAAACAAAGTCAAACACAAAGTGAAGAGGTAACTTATCATGGCATCTGAAAAAATGGTTGACCGCGTTATGCGGATTACACAGAACCCTAAAAATATTAGAAATATTTGTACTTCAGCGCACATTCACCACGGTAAAACAGCATTCACCGATAATCTTCTTGCCGCAGCAGGAATGATGTCTTCTGTCGCAGCCGGAAGTTTGGATAAAGGTATGGCCCCGTGGCAGCATGCCGACGAGCAAGAACGGTTAATGACGGTAGATGCAGCAAACGTTTCGATGGTGCACGATTTTCATGGAGAAGAATTTCTTATTAATCTGATTGACACGCCAGGGCACGTTGACTTTGGAGGAAACGTAACTCGCGCCATGCGCGCTATTGACGGAACGGTAGTTTTAATTTGTGCAGTAGAAGGAATCATGCCTCAGACAGAAACCGTTGTTAGACAGGCAATTCGTGAAAGAGTTAAACCGGTATTATTTATCAATAAAGTTGATCGCTTGGTGAAAGAACTTAAATTCAGCCCGGAACAAATTTCACAACGCATTATCACTTTAGTAACTGGTTTTAATCGTCTTATTGAAGATATCGCCGAGCCCCAGTTTAAAGAGGCTTGGAAAGTAAATGTGCAGGAAGGCAGTGTGGCTTTCGGTTCAGCGAGGGAAAATTGGGCATTATCATTTCCTTATATGCAGAAGAAAAGCATTAAATTTTCCGATATTTTAAAAATTTATGAAATGGAAGAAGCAGAACGTAAAGACTGGGTATGGAAAAATGCTCCTTTGCATGAAGTTATCTTGGATATGGTAATTAAACATCTTCCAAATCCCATGCAGGCGCAGAAGTACCGCATTCCAAAAATGTGGCACGGAGAAATTGAATCTCAATTCGGACAAGATTTGTTGAATTGTAACCCTAATGGAAAAATTGCTTTCGTTATCACTAGGATTGTTGTTGATCCACGTTCTGGAAAAGATATCTCTGCAGGGCGCCTTTTTAGTGGCGTAATACGAAGCGGGATGGAAGTCTGGTTAAATGATGCTAAACAAAAGCAACGCATTCAAAATGTTTATATTTACAATGGAATCCGACCGGAAATTATTGAATCGCTTCCTGCAGGAAATGTATTGGCAATTTCAGGAGTTGTAGGTTTTGCTGGTGAAACAGTTACCCTTGAAGCCGAGCATCCTTTTGAAGAATTAAAACATATTTTTGAACCAGTAATTACTAAAGCTATTGAACCTAAAAAATCTGCTGACTTGCCTAAGCTGATCGAAGTTCTCCGTAAAGTAGGACGTGAAGATCCGTCGGTAAAAATTCAGATTAACGAAGAAACTGGACAAAATCTTATCAGTGGAATGGGAGAATTGCACTTAGAGATCATTGAAAACAGGATCATTACAGAAAAAGGAGTAGAAGTAAAAACATCTCAGCCCATCGTTGTATATCGAGAGACTATTACTAAAGAGTCACCGGAAGTAGAAGGAAAATCTCCTAACAAGCACAACAAATTGTACTTTAAAGTAAAACCGCTAGATCCGCAAATTGCTGCAGGGATTAAAAGTGGAGTTATCCCTGAAACACGTTTCAGAAAAAAAGACGATCAAGTGATTGCTTATTTGCGGGAAGAATGTGGATGGGATGCAAAGAAAGCATTGCAGGTAAAAGGAGTTTTCAATGGCAACGTCTTCATGGATGAAACTCGTGGTATCGTGTACATCGGAGAAGTTTTGGAAATGGTCCAGGACATGTTTGAAGATGTAATGAAAGCAGGTCCTTTAGCTCGTGAGCCATGTACTAACTTGATGGTCAGTCTGATGGATTGTACTTTGCACGAGGATGCTATTCACCGAGGTCCAGCGCAGACCTATCCTGCAGTGCGGGAAGGTATTCGCGGGGCAATTATGCAGGCCGGTCCGGTCATGTTTGAACCATTGCAGGTAATGCGTATTGAAGCTCCAGCAGAATATACGGGAGAAATTTCTAAATTAGTTTCTTCCAAGCGTGGACAATTGTTGGATATCAATCAAGAAGGAAATTTAACTGTTCTTAAAGCGCGCATGCCGGTAGCAGAATTGCTGGGATGGAGTTCTGATTTACGTTCTGCTACGGAAGGACGAGGAAGTTCTTCATTGGTTGACCAGATGTTTGAGAAACTGCCCTTTGAGTTGCAGCCGAAAGTGCGACAGCAAATTATTCAAAGGAAAGGATTGACGGAAGGACAGCTGGGAGCATAAGAATAAACAGAAAAAGTTTAGATCAAAGGCAGGATTATCGCCAAAATAAAAAAATGGAACTACAAACAGAAAAAGAAACACAACCAAGAAAGAAAATTTCCAAATTAGAAATGCTGTTGATTGGTACTGGACTAGTGGGTGCTTGTGTTCTCGGCGGATACCTTGGGAATGAAGTTGCTAAGCGTCTTGTATGTGTTAGTGCTTTCTTTGAGGGGGTATCTTGCGAACAATATCAATCTCAAGTGAATGTGAGAAGAGAGTTAGAATTTTTTAAGTTGTATGATCTCAATGGAGATGGTTCTGTTACCCGTGAAGAATATAAGGGGGTTTTTTAAGAATTGATTCCTGAGCAAAAGTTTTCCTTTCTTCCTCTAACCCCTCGCCAAAAACAAGTTTTGGAAGTAGTGGCTCGCCTAGATTATGAAGGGTCAACGTATTCTCAAGTGGGAGCAGTATTAAGTATTTCGAAAAAAACTGTAGAAACATATCTTACTAGGGCTCGTGATAGATTGGGTACGCACGATATTTTTTCTACTATATATCGGGCTTATGCGAGAGAGATTATTACTCTGGAAGATGTTGTTGATACAGAAAGAGTATCACGGCTAGAAGAAAAATTTCATCAGATTAGTCCACGCAGGGAAGATGTTTTGAAAGCATACATTGAGAATGCTTTACAAGATGGATTTGTAGGTGTAAAAGTAGTTGCTCCTAAGTTAAATATTTCATTAAAAACATTGGAGACTCATATTACTCGTATTTATAATGATTTAGAAGTACATAATCAAGCGCAATTTGCCACTGCAGCATATGTTCACCATTCTTATATGTGGAGAATGGATGGCAATTCTAAAGATGACACTTGAAAAACTCATTTTTGAATTTAGTGGTCAGAGAAGATTTAGAGCGTATCCTCAAAATCTTCCCTGCACTGTCGCCATAACTCTGAAATCATTAAGAATATCGTTGCTCTTTGCAATTTTTATGCTTTCAAAATCTAATGCTTCTTCTCCATACAAAGGACGAAGTGGCTGAACACTTAGCAGTAAAGAAGAAGTATCTCCTAATGCCGCATGGAAAGAGAATTCATAATCTTCTCCTTGGAATTTTTCTTGAATTTTATTTTCCTGAGTATGTACTCCATATCCTGCCTGCAGTTGATATTTGTCTGTGCCAAGAAGTAATTTTATTTTTATATTACTATCAGCAAATCCTAATTCGTATCCTGTTGCGAAAAAAAATTCAGAAGTATCACTAAAAATTGCCTGCACTTCTAACCTGTCATCTTTTTTTGCCAGCAACACTGCTGGTGCATCAAGCCGGCTATATAGTTCAGCAGTCGCTTGGTCTATAACTGCATAGCCGGCATCTCGCACTTCTGCTCTTTGCAAATCACGAAAATATTCTCTGATTTTTTCTTTGTTTTTGTCAAGACTAACATATCCTCGTACATGTATTCCTTCCTGCGGAATAAAACCCAGTTGAATCTCTTCAGTTGCATTTAAATATCGTGCATAAGAAATCATTCCTACTAAAGGAGAAGCTTCAAAAATACTTCCTATTGCCAATTGTGGTGCAGGTGAAAGAGTATAACCAAAAAATGGTTCTGGGGAGATAAAATCTAACGGCAGAACTAATCCAAAAGCAAAATTTGCGTAACCAGAAGGTTGAAATGAATTATAATATTCTTTTAATTTTTTCTCTTGGGTAAACTGGTATTGGTAACTATTTTCCACACTGGCAGAACCAGAAAAATTTGTTTTTCGTTGTTCTATCAAACCATGGGTTGCTTCTGTTTGCATCCCTGCGACCGCTGCATACCACAAATTTTTCTGCCAGCCTTCCTTTAAAAAATACAATCCAGTAGTATGGCTTTGCCGTTGGTTTCTTATCCATTGTTGAGAGAAAGCGCCGGAAAGAAGTAATTTATAGGAATCAAAATCAGCTTTTGCATAGATGGTGCCAGATTCATCCTTACCAAATTTTGTGATGTCAGTTATACCAAAACCAACAGCATTGTTATGGTCTTGAAAAAAAAGAAATTCATACTGGTGTTTTGCAGTCATTAACATATGGAGTTGATAACTTGCTTTTCCTTCTGCAGTGAGATTTGGCAGTTGTATGCTTTGTTGATATTCTGGAAATAATTCTTCAATTCCTGCGAGTGCAAAGGGTGATGCGCCTGGAGTTGATTGTAAAAATATATCTGCTTCTCCGTGTACATATAATCTACTATTCACACGAAAATCTTGGAGAAACATTCCTCCTGGAAATCTTAGACGCAGTAATGTATCTGCTTCTCCGCTTCCTCTTCCGGTGAATTTTCCGTAGGCATGGA
>JACPNC010000029.1 GCA_016185685.1 Candidatus Woesearchaeota archaeon
GCTCAAAAAACGTCGCCTTGGCCGCTCGCAGGTCAGATTTCTTGAAGTAATTATTTATGAAAAAAAACATGAATTAATTGTTAGAAATCTGACAATAATTTCATGCAAATACGGCAGTTGCCTGCTCGCATATTGGCCTAGGCGGCGACGTTTTTTGCAATATCACTCGTTTTCTGGATAGTGCCCATCCTAGAACTCTTTTCTCCACAAATTACTTAAACCATCCTAAAAGATTATCTCTCACGAAGACATTGATCTCAAAATATTTAAAAAGTCATAACCCTTTTGAGACAATTAACTACTTTAAAATACTCAACAGAACGAAAGCTTTAAATATACGTGCCCATTTTAAAGTAACAAACATCTATCACCTCTTTTTCCCCGGCAAGTTGCTTCACTGTGGCTTGCAGGGGTTTTATAATCCTTAAGCATTATATATTCATTAAAAATGGCTTTTAAATAAGAGCAGAAATATTTAAGTACTTTCTCTTAGAAATTGATAAAGAATGACAAAAGATTACGTTCCACTTCATGGGATTGATTATCTTCAAGATCATTACGCAGTTCTAGGAATATCTCGTGATGCCAGTGAACAACAAATTAAAACAGCTTATCATTCTTTAGCAAAGCAATATCATCCTGATGTGGTTGAGCGAGCCGGCGAAGACTTACGCCGAGAGGCAGAACAAAAATTTTAGGATATCCTGAGGACCATATTACTCAACGCCAAGAACATTTTACTCTGGCACAAAAAGAAATTAAAGAACGTGTTGATGCAAGGTTTTTAGCACTCTCTTCTGGTCTTGCTCCTTTGCTGTTAGTTTCTGGAGCCGCTGAGCAGACAAATGAAGCAAAGCAAGAACAAAAAGATATACAGGGAAAAGTGGCAGGCCACATGGGTTGTTTGCTGCATGAAGAAACAATTCAATTCAGGATACGAACAAGATTTACCAAGAAATGTTTCTTTGGTGGAAGTTCTTTCTCGCGAACAAGAGCTACGGAGCATTCTCGCTTCTGGGTGTTCTATTGCTCTTGTGCATCTTGATGCAGAATTGGATCATCTCCTGCAGATAAATTATGTGGCAACAGAACACATGGTAAAATTTACAGAAAATCAGCTAGAAAGCCTCGGCTTTTAGGCCGACGGATGAATCGCTTTCTCTGCCGATTTTCTGTCCCGAAAACTCGCCGCAGTATGCGAGGAGCATAAAGCCTCGCGGCTTCAGCCCGAGGATAGCTCCGAGTGGCGAGTTTTCGTTACAGATGAGAACTAGATTTACTCTTCTTCTTTTTTTTCAGCAGCAATGTGCCAGCAACTCCCAGCAAAACTCCCGCAATAAAAATAAACACTTGTTCATCATTCAACAATTTCCGCAATTTTTTCTGCTGTTGTAAAAAATGTTTTTCTTCAGGAAAATACATGCCCAAGTCGCTCATCTCCAAAGCATATTCCAAGTACACCAACGCAGTATATTTTTCTTGTTCTGCTAAAGCAGCAGCATAGCGATAATACGAATATCCCAATATGGGAAAAGTATCCTCTGCACTGTTTTCTGCAATGATACGTTCCACTGCCATCTTTTTACTTACAAAAAGTTCACTGATGGCGTCTTCCTGCACACCTAAAGAACTGAGAATAGCATTAGCATCTGCTTTTGCCTGTGCTGCGGTAATAAGGCAGAGAGGATATATTTTTTGCTCTTGCGCGATTTTAGCATTATCAATCTTCTTTTGAAGATTTCCTAAAAAGCCCTCACCCAGAAATAAACTTACATATTGATACCGCTCTTCGGCTTCAGCAATTTTTTGAGTACAAGATTCCTGCAAGTGTGTCTCGTCAAGGACAAAGGATTTACCATCCATGGAAAAGAATTGCATCCAAGCCACTGCAGAGAACAAACGTTCTTCCCCATAGGCAAGCAAGGGAGGGAGTTCTTCAATCAAGGTTTCTGGAAGCGCAGCAGTTTTTATTTGTTCACGCACATCCTGCAGACGTTCCTGCACTATCATGAGTGTTTGCAAATCAGCAATAGTAGTAATTTTTTCTTGATTTATTTTTTCCTGCAGTGCAGTATTCTTTTTCTCAAGCGCAGTAAAAAGAGAAGTATATGATTCACGAGAAAGATTTTTTTGTGAATTTCTTTGGAGGTACGTATCTGTTTTCAGACGGATATTTGCAGTGAAACAAAAACTTGCCGCGGAATAATAATCTCCCAGGCGAGATGCGTTTTCTGCCTGTTGAAATTTTTGTTGTACAAAAATGGTTGTTCCATTTGCTGCATAAGACTTTGTCTCAGGAGTTGCGTTCTTTGGAGTTGTGTTCTCTGAATTTTCTTGTATTGATATTTTTGCATCTTCTTTGATTACGTCATCAAATTCTTTTTGTAATCCTTCACGACGATTACAAAGCACTTGCTGCAATCCTTGCATAATTTCACCATATACCTTGTTTTCAATGATAGTTACATTTTTGTGATTCAATTGCTTTCCGGTCAGCTGAAAAACCACTTCATCAAGGCTGCTTACTTCCATAACTTCCAGACTTAGGTTTTCTTTTCCATAACGGATAAGATTGAGGCTCAGATTAGTATCTTTTTTTGAGGAACTCTCATTATTTTGATAAGGGGCGTTTTTATCAGATTCAGATCTATTTTCATCTTGTAAACCAAACCCATCTTTTGCAGTTCCTTGCGGAATCAATACTTTTTTTAATTTTGCTTGGGAAGCAGCTTCTAATTTTTGCTTAATTCCACCTACTGGACCAATGATACCCCCAGAATTGATAGTTCCCGTTACCGTGGTGCTTGTGTCGTCATAAGGAAGATCCAATACTGCGATAGAGGTGAGCGCGGCAATGGCTGCTCCTGCACTAGGTCCACCAATAATACTAGATTTTGCTTTAATAGTATAAATAAAATCATATTGATCACAATCAAGCTTAAAGTGATGGCATGCTGCATCTTTAGCAAATCGCGTAGAAATTTGTGTATCTAATTTTGTTAAAGGAAAAGTTTCCAAAAACACTCTGCCTGAACCTTCCTGAATTTCAAGGAATAAGTCTGCATCGCTTCCGCTGAGGGTGCCGTTGCCATTCTCTTGCACTGCAAGAAGTTTGAGATGATACTGCTGATTTTGAGCAAGAATAAGAGGTATGCAAACTAAAGCAAGTAACAATAGGAATATTTTTTTCATTGCAACCACCTTATTTATTGTTCTCATTTATTGTTCTCACAAATTTTTACAAATGACTTCTTTCTTATAAATCTTTTTAAAGAGTAAAGTATTTCTAATAAGAGAATAAAAGAAAGAAAATAATAAAAGTAGGGGTAATAGTGTTAAAATCAAAAATAAAAAGAGGAAGAAAAAAAATAAACATATTGGGGTTCTTAAGGTTCTTCATGAAGCGGGTATAACTCCTGACTTTCTTGCTGGCACGTCCATGGGTTCAGTAATTGGAGCGCTGTATGCTGCAGGAAAATCACCTGAAGTACTAGAAGAATTAGTAAAGACAACTGACTGGCAGAAGATGATGGATGTGAAAGTACCGAAAACAGGTTTTTTACAAGGAAAAATTGTTGAAGAACATCTCCGCAAATTGTTATGGAATAAACCATTTCATCGTTTAAAAATTCCCTTCCAAGTAGTAGCATATAATCTCACGAAAAAGAAAGAAGTAATTTTTTCTGCAGGCGATGTGGCAGAAGCTGTACGTGCTTCTATTTCTATCCCTGGCGTGTTCTCTCCTGCACATATTAAACGAGATGAATACATTGACGGTGCTGTTGTAAATCCAACCCCTTATGACGTGGTTCGGAAAATGGGCGCAGAGGTTGTAATTGCAGTAGATTTATTCCCAAAAAAGAGTTCCATGCAAGGACCTTTACTGCAGAAATCAAGTCTCATACAAGATTTTGAAGAAAAGTTTGTAGAAGAAGAATTACGAGAAGTTAAAAAACTTATTTTTCCAGAAGCATGGCCAGCATTTTTACGGAAGATATTTATTCGTCTTTTTGACAAATTACTATTTCCTGCAAGAGTTCTGCGAGTGATGACTGGAAAAGAGCTTCCTCCGATTGGAAAAGTTATGCTAAATACCACTAATATTCTCATCAACAATCTTGCTCGGGAAAGATTAAAACATGCAGAGATTGAGATTAAAATCACTCCAGAATTTGAGGGATTGAGCTGGGCAGATTTTGATAAAGCAGACACATTTATCGCTCTCGGTGAAAAAGCAATGACAAAAGAATTACCTAAGTTGAAGAAGATGATGGGAAAGCGATTATAAAATAGAAAGTAAAAAGTTTTTTAAAAAATTAAAAGAAAAAAAATTAAGCTAATTTGTTTAACTCTGATTGGACAAACCCAGGAATTATAAATCCAACAAAAAGATACAGTACAAACCAAAGCACTGGATTATTATCTTTTTTAACTTTCTCAGAAAAACCTTCGCAATACTTGTATCCCCAATACAGATTTACAAAAGGGACTAGTAACAACCATGCTGTGGGAATTTTTGCCCCTAAACTATTCATCTCATTTTTTGTTGAAACTGTCCAATAAATACCATAAATTCCAAAAGTAATTATTGTAAATACATATACTAAAAATATATTTCTATGCTTGACCATTTTTTTTCACCTCATTTGTTAAGTTTATTCTATTTCAAAGAAACAGGATTGATGTTTAAATATTTATCTACCATTCCGGCTCTGTCCTAAGTATCTTAAAAGTCGCCTTTGCCGCAGAATCTGCGCCACTTTGCATATTAAAATTGAGAAGAGTGGCACCAAAAATACAGTAAAATTAGCGGTTCAGATTCTGCACATTGGCAATGGCGGCGACTTTTAGGACAGAGTCTACCACCCCATAACACTTCTTTCCTAATAAACCTAAATGACCTACATCAGAAAGCAGTATATTTCTGGTATTTTGCCGTTCTGGTAATTCTGAACTTCTCCAGGGCATAACCACTATATCATCAGAAGAATATATAGAAACAAATTGCACATTTTCAGGAAAACCACGTCCTAGCAAAGCTTCCAGAAATTTACTTTTTGGAAACATTTGCCGGATACTGGATTCGGAAAGTTCTTGAGATAAAAGATGAAAAGGATATTGCGTATAAGCACCATATGTGCCGTGAAATGGTGTTCCCAGAGCAATCACTTTTTTCACTGCAGAAGGGTATTCCTGAGCAATTCGTGTTGCAAGCAACCCCCCCATACTATGACCAACCAATGAAATTGCTTCCCCGCGAAGATCAGTTACTGCCTTTATTTCCTCTAATAGTTGTAGAGTAGTTTTTTCTAAATCTTGCAGTGAAGGATATTCAATTCTAGCTACATCGTAAGAATGCTGAAGATGTAAAGCAAGTCCATGCAGAGAACCCTTGCCTAAAAAATAACCTGGTAAAAGAAGTACTTCTGGCAGTTCTGCATCAAGATATGATTTTTTTTTTGCATTGGCAAGTTCTTCTAAAGTTGCTATTTCTTCCGATAATGCGCGGAGAAAGGTCATGAAAGTGAAAAAAGAGAAGTGTTTAAATGAGTTATCTATATGTTTTTATGGTTTTTAGTAAGTTTTTAAAACCGGCACAGTTCGAAAAGTGAGTGATATTGCCAAAAACGCCGCCTAAGCCAATATGTGAGCAGATAACTGCTTCTGCTTGCATAAAATTATTGACAGATTTATTGCAGTTCATTGTATGATTTTCATAAAATATCACTTTAAAAAAATCTGACCTGTGAGCGGCCAAGGCGGCGTTTTTTGAGCACTAGCGGGTCGTTTCCAAGACGGAAAATTGGATGGATCTTAGTTTGCTTATCAGAAAGTGATTCAGAAGATTTTCCGCCCATTAACTTCGTGCAAGCAATCGCTTAGCCTCGGAAACATCTTGACCTAGCTAGTGCTCTACGCAATATCACTCACAAAATAAACTGTGCCTTAAAACCGTAATCCTTTTAAACACTAAAAAAATACTAATAATATGGCTAAAAAAGCGGTGAAGAAGGCGTTAAGGAAAAAAGTAAAAAAAGCTTCTAAGAGTATTCTAAAGAAAAAAACAGCGAAAAGAACAGGAGCAAAAACATCTGGAAAAAAAAAAGCAGTGAAAGATCCGTTAGCTAGAAAGCACGGCGAAGGACGCGTATATCCTGATGAAGATGATGAACAAGGCATTTCTCCCGCAAAAAGCTCTCTGCAGAAGCGTGAAGCAATGAGTACTGGAGATGCTGATGAAGATTTAGATACCCGTGAAGGCCGTGAAGCGCAAGTAGAGGAAGATGAAGTTGAGCCGTGGGAAGCCGGATTTGCAGAAGGCGCAAGTGATGAAAGTATTCATGGAAAAGATGCATTGACCGGCCAGCCATTAATGGATGTTGAAAACGTAGTAGAAACAGAAATTGATGGAAAAAATTATCGGTTTGCTTCTGAGAAAAATGCGTTGAAGTTTATGGAAAAAATGAAGAAAAAGAAAAATTGAAATTCTAAAAAAAAATCTTAAAGCAAAAAAAATAACTAAATCTATTACACCCGAAATCTTTTCTTTAATTCGTTCTGCATATTCACAAAAGCTTCTCGCAAAGCCGTAATGACATCCCAATCGTCACCGGAAGCAGCAACTATTTTTCCTGGAAATTCTAAACGAAGATTTACGGCATATTTTTGCTGTTCACCAACTTTCTTGTTGATTGCTCCTTTCTTTTGACTTCCTGTTTTATGATATCCTTTCACATGGACCATCAATTGAAAATCATTATGGATAAGCCGTTGCAATTTAAATGATTCATTTGAACAGACTTTCTGAAGATCTTCTTTTTGGTAATCTCCCAATCGCAAGTCATGTAATCCCACAAACTGGATATTGTAATTTTTCGGCATCTTTAAGCTGCCTATAAGACGAAGAATATTTTTTACAGTTAATATGCCAAGGATTTTATCTCCCTGCATTACCGGCAAGCAAGTGATATTTTTTACACACATACTATCCACTGCATTTTTAAGCGTATCATTTGCCTTGGCCGTAATTAGGCTCTCTTTTGTACAAAAATTGCTCAGAGGAAGAGAAACAAGATGCGGCGAATCAGGAGAAGAACTTTTGCTACGCATGGCTTTAGTAAATTTCATGGATACTTCCCTCTGGGGAGACCAAGTTAAAAAGTTGCGAAGAAGGTCACGATAACTTAAAATGCCATATAATTTTCCTTTTTCAATAATAGGAAGTTGATCCAAATGTGAATCATACATCAATGCCAGTGCAGCTGCCACCGGTTGATTTTTATCTAACTTTTCTACTTGGACTAATTTAACATCATCCACTTTCCATGGCTTTGCTTCCGGAAGATGTACACCCAGATGAGCGACATCTAATGCATGAAGAACGCCAAAAATATTCTCCTGCTTTTGGACAGGAACTACATCAAGATTACTTTGATAGAGCAAAGAGGCAGTTTCTACTACGTCAGTATGCTCACTGAGAAGAGGAGTTTTCATAGTTAAACCCCTGAGTTTTGTTTCAGCGCTTTCTAAACCAGATTTTAACAACCGTTTCTTTTCCAGAATACCGATATATTTGCCGTTTTTATATACTAATGCTTCACGCTCTTCTGCAAGTTTTAATTTACCAAGCATTTCAGAAACTGGGGCATTTTCATCTACCGTCACAAAACTTGTTTTAATTAAAGGAGTTATTTCCATGAGACACCTCTTTATAATGTTTGGAATGTCCCAGTGTTTTTAAATGTTATTGAAAATAGGAAATAAAAAAGTAAGAAAAAAACAGGCTCATAATTTATAAATAAACCTTGTTTTGAACTTGTCGTGGGAATGTAGGGAGTAGCTTCCCTGAACCCGCAAAAAAAGTAAGAAAAAAATAGTAAAACAGCAGTTAATGGAGGCTAAATACAATGGGACTTTATCAACACATACGTAATGCCTGGAAAAAACCACAGGCAAATATGCCAGAGCTATGGAAAGAACGCTTAATGGCATGGAGAACAGAACCTTCTACAGTAAGATTGGAAAGACCAACAAGATTAGATCGTGCGCGATCTTTAGGATATAAAGCAAAGCAGGGATTTGTAATTGTACGCGAGAGAGTACTTCGCGGAGGACATATCCGGCCAAACGTTACTGGAGGAAGAAGAACCAAACGTAGTGGTATCGGACTAAGTTTATCAAAAAGTTATCGGGCAATTTCAGAAGAACGCGTACAGCGCGCATATCCAAACCTGGTAGTATTAAATTCCTATTGGGTTGCTCAGGATGGAAAAAATTACTGGTATGAAGTGATTCTGGTTGATCCGGATCATCCTGTAATTAAAGCAGATAAAAATCTTGCTTGGATTGGCAAAAAGAATAACCGCCAGCGTGCATATCACGGTAAAACTTCAGCAGGAATGCAATCACGCGGAATACGCAGCTAATTTTGTATTTTTTTTATCTTTTTAATTTCTGTTTTTAGTGATTTTATTTTTTTTATAATTGAAAAAGATATCTTTTATAATTGGAAAAGAAAGGAAGTGGTGAAAAAATACATGAACAGAAAAAGAGGGAAGAATAGTTGGATTTTTCTGCTCTTGTTTCTTTTTATTATTGCTGTTTTATTCTCTTTGCAAATAATTTTAGACCTGGAAAAAATAGAAACAGTTACCTCAGCTTTTGTTGTTGATTTTTTTGTTGAGAAAGATATTGCTATTTCCTTGCAAAAAGTAAATTCATTTATTCAAGATAAAGGAAGCGTTGAGGTGCATTTCTGCCCTCAGGAAAATTGTGAACTTCTTTTTCTTAATTTTTTAGAACGAGCAGAGAGTTCTATCCATTGCGCATTATATGACCTCAGTCTATCCTCCGTGCAAGAAGTACTTCTGAGGAAAAAAGAAGAGGGAAAAGAAGTGCAAGTGGTGACGGATGATGCTTACTTGAAAAGGTTTACCCATTCGTTTGTTAAAGCAGATGGAAGCTATGGATTAATGCATAATAAATTTTGTATCGTTGATGGAAGTAAAATAAGCACTGGTTCCATGAATCCAACCACAGGTGATACGCGAAAAAATAACAATAATCTTTTATTAATTTCTTCTCAGCTTGTTGCGCAAAGTTATGAGGACGAATTTACTGAGATGTGGACAGGAATATTTAAACAAGGAGAAATTACAAAAAATCCAAGTGTGCGTGTCGGAGAAGTAAATATGGGATTTTTCTTCTGTCCTGAAGATGATTGTGCAGAGAAAGTGCAAGAAGAAATAAGAAAAGCAAAAAAGTCAGTGTATTTTATGACTTTTTCTTTTACCCACAAAGAAATTGCTCAAGAACTTTTATTTAAGAAACTAGAAGGAATAGAAATTAAAGGAATCATGGACAAAACACAGGCAGCAGGAGAATATTCGGTGTTTCCCTTGCTGAAATATCAAGGGATAAATGTTCTAAAAAATACGAAATCTGCTAAAAAGGATATACGTAATAGCACAAAAGTGAATTCAGAATTTACAAAGAATTCACTTCTTCACCATAAAGTATTTATTATAGATGATAAAACGGTGATAACTGGCTCATTTAATCCCACTAAAGGCGGAGATGAGCGGAATGATGAGAATTTGGTTATCATTCATGATAATGAAATTGCAGAGCAGTATGTTGCAGAGTTCCAGCATTTATGGAAAAATGCAAATACACCTGACCTGATAAACTCTTAAATTAGCTTTACACTATGGCAACAGAAACAAAAAAATATAAAGTGGTTTACGATAGGGAAAATTGCATCGGCGCAGGAGCATGTGTATTAGCTTATGCAGAACGCTTTGCAATGAATAGCAAAGATGATAAAGCAGATCTTTTAGGCGGAGTGAAAAAAGGAAGCAATTTTGAATTGGAATTTACCCTGCGAGAATTAGAAGAATTTAAATCAGCAGCGCAAGTATGTCCGGTAGCGGTTATTAAAATTTTTGATGTGGAAACGGGGAAGGAGATTCTGTAGAAGATTAGAGAAAAACGAGAAAAAATAGATGACAAAAAAAATTACAAAAGATTAGAAACAGCATAAATTAAAAATACCGTCTATTTCCCATCCAAAATATCATGAGCATTGCTGGTAGTAAGATATTCTAAAATATCTTTATTTTCTTTATCTAACATAAAACGCATCTGCAGTGATTTTTTTTCTTCGTTGCTAACTCGTGCTAACTGGTCGGCAAGAATCAGACCATAAGGATACCCTAAAAAAGTCGCATCTGTACATCCAGGAAGCAAAAAAGGCAGAAGTTCTGGAGTTCCTTCAAAACGAAATACATGCTTCGCTTTTTCGTGGAGTTTGACAAATGAAATGTTTTCTTTTACTTGATAATTCCAACACCCACTAGGACCGTTCTGTTGAAGAAAAAGAGAAGGGCCATTGCCAGAGGTAGTGAATAATGAGGAAGATTTTGCTAAAGCATTACTGTTTTTAGGAAGTTGTTGAAGATATTTTTCTTCCTGCGAATAAGTTTTTTCTAAAGTTCCGTCTAGAAGAAGAAAGTCTGCATTCTTAGCTACTTGTGCTGCAAGAAATAATTCAGCAAATCTTCTAGCCATGCCTGCAACTCGGGTAATTGGCGCTCTTTCCGTTCCACTTTTAAGTGAGGGATCTTGCGAAGAAACAAAAAGGTCTTGCTCATTCAAAAAAAAAGAATCTTGATTGGTAGGGACGGAGATGTCGATCTGCTCAGAAAAAATTTTGCTTTCATACCAAATCTCTTCTTTATGAGACTTTGCCGTTGTCAGCAGAAAAAACTCTTTCTTTTCTTGCAATATTTTTTTTTCACCTTGCATGATTAATGCGGCAACACGAATAAAACTTACGCAAAAATTTCCCGCAACAATCAGCTCTGCCTGTCCGCCATCAATGAAAGCAATAGTAGGGGTTGGAGAAGAAGAGAATATCAGTGGTTGAAATAGTTTTTTGTCAAATGAAAACGCGTGATTATTAAGAAGAAAATGGTCTGTTGTAGAAAAAGAAGAAATCTTTTCGTGTAAAGCAGTGGTAAGATGAGTTAAAGGATGCATGAGCGTGAGAAAAGATAGGTAAGAAAAGAGATAAAAGTATTAGTAAGGGCTTTCTTTCTTTTTAGTTAATCGGTGATACAAACCAGATACTCCTTTAATTCCATTGAGGGCTAAAGAGCCGTACAGTAAAGACATCCCGCCTGTTGCAACATGAAGTCCAACACCGCCTGCAGCACCAACTGCCTTGGCGGCTTTATATGTTTTTGTTCCTCCAAAATCTCTGCGATAAGCTTCTGTATTAACAGAACCATACCTTCCTGCAGTCACACTTGTTCCTCTTTTTCCCACCATTGCACCGACTACCGGTTCAACAACAGTGCCTACGACATCTCCAGTGATACAAAAACCGTCAGAAAGACCTCTAACTAGGCGGTCCAAAGTAGTGGGTTTATCTTTGCTCATGGTATGTTCTTATTTTAAGCAGTACTTTAAAAAGATTACTCTGGAAAAAATGGAAAAAATAAAAAGCCCCTACCGAGATTTTCTTTGGCTGAGCCAACTTTGAACTCGGGACCTCGTCCTCTTTGTTTTCAAATTTTCAGCAAAAGCCAAAAAGATGAGATACCAAGGACGCGCGCTTAAGAGTGCAAAACATTTCTGCAATGCAAACCACTGCGCTATAGGGGCACTCTTCTCTGAATTTTAATGTTGTTATTTAAAGATTTCTAAATTCTTCGTGAGATTTAAATAAAGTTACTCTCATTACACAAACCCAATTTTCCTTACAGGCTTCTGATTTTCAGAACTTTTCTCATTCTGCAAATTATGATAAATGTCTCTTAAAATACTCTGCGCATCAGAAGTATCTACCCGTATATTTGTTAAAGAATAAGTCAGAGGAGGTTCAAAAGCTGTCTCTTCTTCATTATTTTTATTTTTTGCATCTTTGTTCTCATTTTCTTCTTTCCCTAATTCCTCTTTTTCTATTCTTTCCTCTACTTCTTTTTTATAAGTTTCAGCAGAAATATTTACTTTAAAAAATTCTCCAGAAAAATTGCAATAAAAACCTCCACAGGGATGATGATTAATATCTAGCTGTGAAGCAGCAAAGATTATTTTATATTCTAAAGTCTCTTCTACAAGAATGCGCTGAAAAAACTCTTTTGTTTTCTCCCTGCCTTGCAGTATTTCCAAGCCACTTGGTGTTTTCATGTTTTTTCTTTACTTTTTAACTAACTTTCTTAAATAATATCCCCATAGGAAAAAGAAAAAAATAAAAATGGACAAAAATAACCACAGATTTTTTTGCGCTCCTTGAAAAAGAGAAAGCATGATGGCTACAATTGCGCTTCCGCTCCAGAGCAATTTCAACCTGAGAAGAACAACGTATACCTCTTTCGTTTCATTTCTTGCCAACAAAGAAATTCCACCAATGGCCAATAATGCAGCACCCACTAAACGAACAGTAAAATTTTCAATTGTTCCAAAACCAAAAAAAAGTAAAGTCCACTGAGGAAAGAAAAGCAAAGGAATACCAAAGAAATAATCAACACTAAAATGAATAAGAAACCAAGTGCGGAGCGAGGAAGGAATGGACATGAGAGAAGGAAATGAGTATAAAGTTAAAAGAGTTGCGGTGATTCGCAATTGTTTAGCTTTCAGAAGTTAGGCAAAATCATCTTGGCCATTCGCTCGGTTTGCTTTCAGATAATCTTGCTATATAATAAGAAAATTTGTTAATCAATGAAGCAAAGCAATAATTTTATGCAAGCAATCTTTGTTCCTC
>JACPNC010000034.1 GCA_016185685.1 Candidatus Woesearchaeota archaeon
GCAAGAATGGCTCAATCCAAAATATCTAAATACTACGCTGCTGCAGAAACTTGCTAAACAATGTCATCGTAATCGCCCATTCCCTCATTTAGTTTTTTCTGATTTTTTGCAGAAAGAAAAAGCAGACCAACTTCTCATGGCTTTAATGGACGAAGATTTTGAAGAAAAAAAAGCCGATTTATTTCAGTTGAAACAAACTGCAGATCTCATCAGCACAAAAAATCTTTTGTTGAAACAATTCCGTTCTTTACTCGCTTCTCCTTCCTTTGTCGCGCTGATGTCGTTTCTTTCTTCCAGCGTTCTGCAGTCAGGTACGATTGACATTTCCGGCAGTTTGTACGAGGATACTAATTATCTCCTCTGCCACGATGATTTGCTGGAAAATCGCAAAGTTGCTTTTTTTTATTATCTGAGCAATCAGGAAAGAGAAGATGGCGGAGCATTGAGTTTATTTTCTTCTTCTCATGAAGGACGCAAGTGCGATTCTAATTTGTTGCGTCCTTCGGGAGATACCAAAGGCAAAAAATCAGAACAAAATTCTTGCCTTTTAGTATCCCGTGGTAAGCCGGGAAAAGTAGATTGCCAGATACTTCCTAAGTTTAACACCTTTGCTTTTTTCATTGTCTCTAAGAAATCGTTTCATCAGGTAGAAGAGATGGTAACTAAAAAAGAGCGCTATGCACTAAGCGGGTGGTATCGGGGAAATTAAATTTTTTAAAAATGATCAACAAAGCTTATTTGGACGGAGAATCTTTGCTGAAAATTCAAAATACTTTTAAGACGGAA
The DNA here is from genome assembly GCA_016185685.1 of Candidatus Woesearchaeota archaeon. Classification (GTDB taxonomy): domain Archaea; phylum Nanobdellota; class Nanobdellia; order Woesearchaeales; family GW2011-AR9; genus JACPNC01. Next base: position 787 of record JACPNC010000034.1, read on the forward strand.
GGTTCTGCCCTATTGTTTAACTTTTTTGATGAGGAGACATTGCTGGAAATAAAAAAAACGCTCTCTTCTCTTCCATTTAAAGAAGAAAAAGAAGTTTTAAAACATAACTACGCCAAGTGTTCTCCTAAACTTATTCTCAAAAACATCCCTCTCAAAAATATTTTTCAAAGCAAAGAATTTCTTGGTTTTCTTTCTTTTGTGCTCAATAAAAAAATTTCCTCCCTATCTTTTTCGGCGTATAGTTTTACGTGGAAAGACTACACTTTGCTCCACGACGAAGTGCAGGAAAAACCAGGCGTGGATATTATTTTAGACCTTGCCGCAGTACATCATGAAAATTGGAATGAAGCGTGGGGAGGAGTCATTACTTATCTTGATGGTTCTGGCGAATTCAGAAAATTGCCCGTACGAAAAAATGTCCTTGCTTTAGTAGAGCGAAAAACCCCCGAAGAACAGCGGTTCGTGCAGTACGTCAATCATTATGCAGAAGGGAAGAAAAGGTATTTTTTGCTTGGAAAGGTAAAATAATTAAAAATATTTTTTGAAAAAAGAAACTTCTTAAGTTTACTTCCCGCCCCTTTTCCGCATTCCTCTCAGAACTTTTTTCCCGCTGAGGTGCGTTCCAATACCAAGCTTTCGTTTCCTATTTGTATGCATTTTTCTTGCCATAGTGATGAAGATAAATTGATGCGACATTAATAAATCTTTTGGTCACATTTATATATTTCGGTTTCTTACCTTTCCTTAATTCAAAAAGAGGCCATCATGATAGATTTCCTGCTCATTCAACGTTTTCTTCTGGCTCTTGCTCTCGGCGCATTTATGGGGTTAGAGCGTGAGTATGCGAGATATAACCGACGGGGAGAAGTGCATGCCTACGCCGGCATCAGAACTTTTCCTTTAATTTCCCTATTCGGCGCGCTTGCTGCATATTTGGGGGATATTATTTCTCTGTGGATATTACTTATTTCACTTTTCTTGCTGGGTATTTTAGTTGTAGTTGCTTACTACACTATTTCTCGGAAAAGTAACGCTGACGCTGGGGCTACATCAGAAATTGCTGGTTTTATTGCTTTTTTTATCGGTATCATGACCTATTACGGCGAGTTAAGTTTTGCTGTTGCTCTTACTATAGTGGTTACTCTTATTCTTTATGCACGTTCATCTTTGCATGGATTTGCTCAAAAAATAACTGCTAAAGAAATGCAAAGCACCGTCATTTTTGCAGTGATTGCTTTTGTAATACTTCCTTTTTTGCCCAACAGTTGGTTTGGACCGTTTGCAACATTCAACCCTTATTTCCTATGGCTCATAGTTGTTTTCATCTCCGCAATTAGTTTTTCTGGATACGTGCTTATGAAATGGTTTGGTGAACGAGGTATTGCTCTTGCAGGAATTTTTGGCGGGCTGGCAAGCAGTACTGCAACAACCTTAAACTTTGCAGAACGAAGCAAAAAAGTATTAAATTCATCGCATGCTTTTGCCTTGGCTGTTATTCTAGCCAACGGTGTAATGTTCATTCGCGTCTTATTTGAAATTTCTGTCGTGCACCCTTCATTAGTTTCCTCATTAATTCTTCCTTTCGTAGTGCTTGCTGCGGTGACTTTGCTGATCAGTTTTTTTCTCTGGAGGAAAGTAAAAAAAGTTAAAGAGAAAGTTCAATTAAGTTCTCCGCTTTCTTTATTTTCTGCTCTAAAGCTTGCGATTTTTTTTGCTCTCATTCTTGCTGTATTAAAAATTACCAGTGTGTACTTTTCTTCTGCAGGAGTATACGTTATCAGTTTGCTTTCTGGTGCTCTGGATGCTGATGCGGCTGCTGTTTCTCTTGCTCAGCTGGCAAAGACTTCTCTGGATAGAGAGATAGCGCAAAAAGGAATACTTCTTGCCATGTTGATGAACATGGTTTTTAAAGGAGGATTGGCATATTGGATTGGAGGAAAAGAATTCAGAAAAGTGGTGCTCGGCTCTTTTGCGGTGTTGTTGATAGTAGGATTAGTTTTGGTATTTTTTGTATGAAAAAATATTTCAGCAACCTTTATAAATAAACCTCTAGTTTAGGGTACTTATGGAATTCGTTGTTCTGGAAGAAAGTAAAACCAAGCTGGTTTTTAAGTTAAAAGGAGAAACACATACTTTCTGTAATGCTTTAAAGCACGAGTTGGAAGAAGTTAAAGGGGTTACTCTTGTTGCTTATCGTATTGATCATCCTTTGGTTGGCGAGCCGCAATTTCAGCTGGAAACTAAAAGTGTTGAGCCAAGAGCGGCACTTAAAGATGCTTTAAAGTCATTGAAGAAAAAAGCAAATGATTTTCTGAAAGAAGTAGGGAAGTTGTAAACAGCTAATTCATCTTTCGTTAATTTTTATTTATTAACTTATTGTGAGCAATTAATTGTTTAGCTTTACGAAGCTGAGTACTGGCAAGGCCAAGAGGTGAATGAGGAACTGCAATTGCTTGCACAAAATTATTGTTCGGCTTCTTTGATGAAATAAGAGATACACTTAAGATAAGAATAGCAAGAAGCCGACTTCCGTTGTAATCATCGATGGCTGACGTTTCCCGGATGGAGCGTCCCCTTTGTCAGCACGATAAAGATATCTAAGAAGCTCAACCTGATGACGGTGCTGCTTCAGAAAGCTAAACAATTACGTGAGCAATTAATTTAAATTACTCTTGTTTTTATCTCTCATGCTCACCAAAAGCTCTGTTTTAAAATACTATAAGCGTAAAGAAATTCAAGACGCACTTATTGCCAATGCAAAGAACAAAGAAGTTGGTTTACGCTTTGGCCAAATTTTTGGCAAACGGCCAGACACACTCACTTATCCGCGTGAAATTATTGATTTTACTATGCAGAGCATTTCTCCTGCAGATTGGAAACCTGAACAAGCTCTTTCTTTTCACGTCAGCGAAGAACTTTGGGAAAATCCTCTTCATCTCAGCACCGGAAAAAGCAGAAAAGAACTTGATGAACTGCGTATCGGCTGGGATTTGGTGCTGGATGTTGACTGTAAAATTGTAGATTATAGTAAACTTTGCGCTCATCTCATCGTGCGTTTTCTGCAGTACTGTGGAGTGAAAGACATTTCTTGTAAGTTTAGTGTTACTGGCGACACCCCTATATTAGCTAAAATTAATGATAAGATAATGCTGCTCTCTATCAAAAAAGTTATTGATTTAATTAAAAAGAATAAAAAAGCAGAAGTGCTATCTCTCAATGAGCAAGGATATGTGCACTTTTCCAAAATCACTGATTATCTCGAACATAAAGAAGTAATTTACGAGATATGGCATGATAGCTCTAAGCTTCCTATTAGGGCAACAAAATATCATTCTGTTTTTGTTTGGGACGAAGGAAATCTAATTCCAAAAGCTGTTGAAAGCCTGAAAGAAGGAGATAATTTAATTACCTTTCGAAAGGCTGACAAAATTTCTAGGAAAGGAGCAAAATATTTTGAATGGGAGTTCGAGTACCTGCATAAAAAGATAAAAAGAAGTATTAAAATAAAAAAAAAATTACTCATTTTACTGGGCTATTATTTATCTGAAGGCCATCTCACCAGAAGTATTAATCAAATTGGATTTTCTTTTAATATCAATGAGATTGATTATATAACTGAATGTGTTGATTTATTAAAAGAACTTACCGGCAGGAAAATTTCAATAAGGCATCCAAATAATAATTCTACACAGATTCTAATTCATTCTAAAGAGTGGTACGCTTTTTTTGAAAAAGTCTGCGGAAAAGGAGCTAAGAATAAACATGTTCCAGATTTTGCCTGGAAGTTGCCCAAGGAAGATTTTGAAAAATTATTATTAGGATATATTCGAGGAGACGGTTATAAACGGGGAGAATATTCAATTACTATTAAATCTGTATCTCATCAACTGATTAAAGAATTTACTTGGCTTTGTAATTTGAACGGCATATCCTGCTCAATAAATCAAGATTTTTCTAAAGAACATTATATGCCACAAGGAACACTTTTCAAAGGAAGTCATGTTTTTACAATCAATATTCCTAAATCAGAACTAACAAATATGGAATTTTTCAGAGGAAAAAACAAGTATTCGCCTTATCCAAATGGAAAAACACTTCCCATAGACGGTTTAAAGAAAGTTTATCAGCAGGTAAAGCCAAAATTATTTAACCGTCATCGTGCTGAACAAATGACACTTAGTAAAAAATCAGCAAATTTGGAAAGAATTAAAAAAGTGTTGCAATGGTTTGAGAAGTATAAATCACGAGAATATGACATTGAATCAAAAAAAATAGTTGATAATTACTTTAAGCTCTTCAAAAATGATGTTATGACTTTAGAGATTAAAAGAATAATAATGAAGAATGAAGAAGAAGTTTATGATATTTCTGTGGAGAAGACCGAAAGATTTTTTGGAGGGTGTTACCCTATCCTTCTGCACAATTCTGGCAATAAAGGTTTTCATATCGGTGTTCCTTTTGATGCTTTTCCGCAGGAAGTAGGAAATACCTTGACTAAGAATCTTTTTCCTGAAGCGCCGCGGAAAATTGCTTTTTACATCAAAGAAAATATTGCTCAAGAATTGGGAAAAAACATTCTTGCATTTGAAAAAGGAAATTTTGCTGCAGTGCGGGAAAAAGTGCAGCTCACTAATGAAGAACTTCTTCGCTATGAAGAGAACGAATTTGGAGATAAAATTCCTCATCTTAATGTGGAAAGTTTTCTGGAAATTGATACGGTGCTTCTCGCATCTCGACATCTGTATCGTATGGCTTATAGTCTTCACGAAAAATCCGGTTTAGTAAGTTTGCCAATCCCTCCTGAAAAAATTTTAGAGTTTCAGAAAGCATGGGCCACTCCAGAAAATATCTTGGCGAAGTTGGATGCAAAAGAACCTCTGCTTCTTTTTCTAGAGAGGAAAAACAGTATTGATGCAGATAATTCTTATGCTGTTTATGGTCCATCTTCAGACAGTTCTGGTTCTTCTTCAAATCCCAATGTAAAATCACTCAAGGTTTAGAAGATGGTAAAAAACGTGGTTTGTTTTGTTTGATTAATTTTCTTGGCAAAGTTGGTTGGAGTAAAAAAGAAATTGAAGAATATGTCCTCAAGTGGAATACAGAGAAAAATCGTGAGCCTCTGCGTGAAGTGTATATTCGTGGTCAACTGGCTCATTTTACTCCTGGTGAACGTCTGCCGCCCAATTGTAATAATGATGCATATTACAAAGGGATTGGTATTGCTTGCGCCCCTGACGATCATTGTAAGCGCTTAAAAAATCCAGTAAATTTTACTTTGGCAAGATTTCGTAGGTGGCTCAGAGAAAAAGAAGAGGAAAATGAAAAGAAAACAAGAAAAAATATGAAAGAAGAACAAAAGGAAAAAACAGAAAAAGCAAACAAGGAAGAGAATAGTAAAACAGAAAAAGATAAAGAAGAGAAAAGACAAGAAGAAATAAAAAAAGAAGATACTTGAGGAAAGATTAATTTCCAATTCAAAATCAAAAAACGAGGTGGAGCGAACGAAGTGAGCGAAGACAAGCTTTTTGATAATAATAAGAAATCTTTAAATAACCAATAAATAACCTTCTAAAAATGGGCGACCCTTATAATCTTCCTTCAATCATTTTGCAGTACAACGGGCTCTATGATTTTGATGGCATGTATAATGCTTTGGTAGATTGGGCAAAACATTATGGCTATCTTTGGCATGAATTTGCTTATAAGCATAAAGTTCCCGAGCAAGGTGCGGAACAGGAAATGATTTGGTACATGACCAAGAAAGTCACAGATTATATTTACTTTAAAATTGCTTTTGATGTGCATATCTGGGATATGTACGAAGTAGATGTTACCAAAGATGGCAAAAAGAAAACCTTAACTAATGCGCGGATTACTTTGAAGATTGACGGGACTGTTACTTACGACTGGCAGAAAAGGTTCCAGGGCAGCAAACTGCTGGAAAATCTCGGGCGCTGGTATTACAAATTATTGAAAAAAGACATAGAGTCCGTATATGTAGATATGCTCCAATATCGTATCTGGAATTTGCATGCCGTACTCAAGAAATTCTTTGATATGCAGACTAAAGAGCACGTGTATAAAGGATATCTGAATGAGAATTAGGAGAGTATCTGAATGAGTATTGAAAAAAAAAGGTAAATGTTAATCTTTCACTTTTCTTGCACCATCTATCAAGGCCAAAACAATAGTAAATACTTGAAGGAGATAATAATACAGATTGAGGCTTAAATCTATTAAAGACAATCCTTCTTTGAGGGTAATTAAGACAATAATTAATGTGGAAATCAAAGCAATAATTTCAAGAATGATAATTGTTTTTTTCAGTTTCATAACCAGCCAAAAAGTTTAGCAAGGAGAAGAGCTATAAGGATAATTCCTGCCGCAGAACCAAGAATAGCTAAATAATCTATGGTATCAAAATGTGATGCATTGATATAAGTTCCATTTGCCATAAAGTACTCAAAAGCAATTCACTATATAAGATTTATGGTTTGTTTGTTTCTTCTTTTTGATATATGCCTTTCACTCCACTCCACTGACGTACTACATTATAGGTAATTCGCTGGGGCGTAGCTAATATCGGTGCTATAAGAGTAAGAGAAATTACTCCTGTTCTTACTGCTTCCCAGTTAACTTGTTGTGGCGCATCACGAATTTGTTGCCCATCTAATTGTCTTATTCCCTCATACACTTCTGGCACAACTATTGGCAGTGCGAGATACAGTGCATATATGGGCGCTTGGCCGGTAGCAAAAGTAAGAACGTCCACGGCATATTTTTTAAAATGATGACTTTCATCTGTAACCTGAAATTTGTTGACTACCCAATTACTATATTCTCCATATGGTCCTCCCGTAATCATATTTCCAATAGCTGCTGCTAATCGTGCTTGTGCGGCTTGCTTCCATTCCATTCCATTCCATTCCATTCCATTCCCACAACAAAATGCTCATTGAGAATATAAACTAAAGAAAACAAATTATTTGAATACATTAAACAGCATAAGTATTTTTATCAGATAAATAAATCCATTGGCGGAGCTGACTTTGAAACAGAAATAGTGGTTAAAGATCTCAGTCATCTTTTAGAAATTTTAGAAGAAGTGATGAAGCAATTTAGTGATGTGATGAAAAGCTATGAGTATTTTGGATATACTGAATTTCCTACGCTCTCAATGGTGCCTGATTAAATCTAAGTCTAGTCAACCAAAAACCATTTAAAGAACAAGAAAAATCTTTCTGTTCCCATGAAAATCCTTACTATCCACGCTGACTTCATAGAATTTGAAGCAAGAAAAAAAGCATTTAAAGCCGCAGAAGAAGGTATTAAAGAAGGCAAACAGCGGGTAGAGGAATGTTTGGTAATCTTCACTGCAGTTGAAAAACGTGATGAAGAAAATCCGCAAGGCGTAGCTGAACGTTATGTCCAAGAAATTAAAGCTGTTGCTGAGCAAGTAAAAGCAAAAAATATTGTGCTCTATCCGTATGCGCATCTGAGTTCTCAGCTTTCCTCGCCAGCAGTTGCAGAAAAAATGCTGAAAGATGCAGAAGTGTTGCTGAAGAGAGAAAATTATGTGGTGAGCAGAGCTCCTTTTGGCTGGTATAAGGCATTTACCGTGGCAAATAAAGGTCATCCGCTTTCTGAATTAAGCAGGGAATTTACGGTTGGAAAAGAGGAAAAACAAGAGAAACAAAGGGGAACAGAAAGTAAAGAAGAAACGAAATCTTCCGGAAATTTACAGCGCGAATACAAAGATGAACCTTTTGTTTTCAATCCAAAAAAACTCACTACTGAAGAAAAAATTAATCTCTCTGCAACACTTATTATCGCCAAAGCGGTGAAAGAACTCTTTCCCCAAGCCGCTATCGGAAGCAGTAATTTTTATCACGATCAAGCATTCATTGATCTCGCAAACATTACTTTAAAAAATGAAGACATTCCTCGTATAGAAAAAAAAAAAAAAAAAATTCTGGCAGAAAAAATTTCTTTTATAACTACTTCCGCAGATAAAGTAACTGATGCTCTTCAAAAAGAGATAATGAAAGATCTAGGTAAGAATGCTCAACCTTACTTGCTAGGGTCACACGTGGTAGTTCCTCTCTTTAAAGAACCATTTATTTCTTCTTCCAAAGAGATTAAATCCCTAAAAATTTTAAACTTGGCAAGTGCATATTGGAAAAATAACGAACAAAATAATCAACTCATCCGCATTTATAGTGTTGCTTTTTCTGATGAAAAACTGTTGGAAGAATTTCTCCACAAGCGGGAAGAAGCCGAACAGCGCTCTCACTTAAAAATCGGCAAAGAGCAAGGGTTGTTTGTGGTTTCTGAATTGGTTGGTGCTGGAATGCCTTTACTTGCGCCCAAAGGAACTATTTTGAAGAGAGAGTTAACCCAATTTCTTTGGGATTTGCATAAACAAAAAGGCTATCAGCAAGTTTCAATTCCCCATATTGCAAAAGATTCTTTATACAAAAAAAGTGGACACTGGGAAAAATTTGGCGACGAACTATTTCATGTCAAAGGGAGGTACGAGCAATTTGTCTTAAAGCCCATGAACTGTCCTCATCATATCCAAATTTTCTCTGCTTTTTCTTACAGTTATCGTGATCTTCCTGTGCGTTTTTTTGAACCTACTACAGTATATCGAGATGAAAAGCCAGGACAGTTAGTGGGATTAAGCCGAGTGCGGGCCATCACTCAGGATGACGGCCATCTCTTCTGCCGCATTTCGCAGATTAAACAGGAAGTAAAAACTATTGTGGAGATTATCCTTGCTTTTTACAGGACTTTCAATATGGATAAAAATTATTGGGTTTCCTTATCTGTTAGGGGAGAAGACCATTCTAAGTATTTAGGCACTCCTGCTGCTTGGGAAATTGCAGAACTTTCGCTGGAACAGGTCGCTCAGGAAAATAAACTTCCGTATAAAAAAATTAAAGGAGAAGCGGCATTCTACGGTCCAAAATTAGATTTCATGTTTAAGGATGCTTTGGGAAGAGAATGGCAGTTGGCGACTATTCAGTTGGATTTTAATCAGCCAGAGCGATTTGAATTAAGTTTTATGAATGAAGAAGGTAAAAAAGAACGGCCAGTCATGATTCATCGGGCAATCTCTGGTTCTTTAGAACGATTTATGAGTATTCTCATAGAACACTTCGCGGGGAAGTTCCCTCTTTGGCTCCAGCCTGTGCAGGTGAAAGTACTTACTGTGGCGGACAGAAATATTCTTTATGCACAGGAAGTTCTTAAAAAATTACAGGAAATGGATATCCGTGGAGAACTAGATACTGCAGCAGAAACCATCGGAAAAAAAGTGCGCAACGCTCAGCTTGAGAAAGTGAATTACATCGTAACTATCGGCGATAAAGAAATGGAACAGAAAACACTTGCAGTACGTACAAGGGAAGGAGAAGTCACGTTCGCAGTTCCTCTAGAAAAATTCATGCAGAATTTACAAAAAGAAATTAAAGAGAAAAAGTAAATAAAAAAATATGAAATAATATTTACAAACTGTTAATCATTATTTTTTTCTTTCTACTCTCTTCCACCGGGATTATCTTTTAACATTCTAACTACTTTTCCATGGGTTTCATCCGCGGAACGTATTGTATCACCTAGCAACCATCTATTTGCCGCATTTTCCAGTTTCATTCCTAATTCTTCAAATGGGTTTTTCTCCTGATCTCTTTTCTTTGCTATTACATACCCGCAGAGAGCTCCAAGTGCAGTAATGGGCGCACTAAATCGTATCAGCGAAGGAATTACCATACTCACCGTTCTGGCAATGAATCCACCGTTGGCTGCCGAACCTGCTTCGGAAAGACGTACACTAAACGGAATGGCATATACGTCGCCTTCATATTTGTAAACGAGAGATTTCTGCGCAAGCGCAAGAAGTTTTTTTTCTTTATCAGAATCTAATATTGCGTTTCCTATCTCTCCCAGTCTCTCCACCCGTTCTGGACTCCAATATTTCTCTAAAGTATGGAGATGTTCTCTAGGATCATGCATCGTTGGAAGCTGATCAAATCTATCATAAACTTCTTTATGTAACTCTCGTAATTTACTAGCATATGCTTGGGTATCTTTTACAAATTCTGTAACCTTACCCTGATATGACTCATTCACTAATCGTTCCAATTTTAAAGGCATTTTCTGATTCATGGTATGTACCTCACTTTGTTTTATATTATATTTTTTTTTATCTTCACAATATTTTAAAATGATCTCTACTTTCCCCAGTATCCTCTGCGTTCTTCTCTCGGGGCATCTTCATCTGACTCTAATTCTCTTAATCCCTCTCCTCTGCTTTCTTTCCTGCAGCTTCCATACTGTCCTGCTTTTTTGACAAATGTATCACCTAATTGCTGAAATGGATTTTTAACTCTTCGCTGCCACAACTCTCTTCCGCCTCCTACACCTACACCTAGTATGGTGACAACTAACCCATAAGGAGCAGGAAGAAATCTTCCCACCATTCTTACTAATGAACCGCCTGCAAGCGCAGGTACGGCATCTTTTACTTTTGGAGTATAAGGTACGCCATAGAGGTCATTTTCTTTCTTAAAAAGAACAGATCTTTGTACTATTTCTGCAATATTTTTATCTTCGCTGGAATCTAGTAATCCTTCTGCGAGAAATGCCAGTTCTTTTCTTTGCTGTTCAGACCAATAACTTTTAAGATTATAAGGGCGAGGAACAGATATATTTTTTTCTTCAAATTTTCCTTGTAATTTATACAATTCTTTACTGCATTTTTGCGCAGCAGAAACCATTTGTTCAAGACTGCCATCGTAATGTTCTTCAACAATTTCTCTCAGCTTTACGGGGAGCTTTACCACGATGCTTTATTTCTTGTACTAATATATAAATGTAAAGCAACTAAATTTTATCAAATAGAATTGCTTTTTATCGCTCGCTTTTTATCACTCGTCGCCTTCCATCTTTTTCACTCTCCATTTCTATCACTTGCCAAAACGTCCCACGACTTGCCGAAAGACATATATTTATAAAGAACAAATAACTTTTCTGACAAATAAATAGTCTCAGTATAAGATGTATCCAAAAGATATTCACAAAAAATATTTTACCTAAAATGAGCAAAAAAACAACTTCATTTCAACCAAAGAAAATAACCGCAGTAGCGCCTGCAGGAAAAGATGCTTCTGCATCAAATGTTTCTCCTCAGGATGTGCTTCCTCAAAATATGCCGCAAATGCCTAAGCTTCCTCCTGAAATGGAGAAAAAACTCAAAGAATTGAAAGAAAAACTGGACACTTTTAAAGATAAAATTGTAGAAAAATTTGGAGATTATATTGTTGGTATTGCTCTTCTTCCTCCTGAAAAACCTCCTCAGAAAGGAGAAAAAGAAGGAATTGATGCTGTGGAAAGTAAAGAGACAAGAGATGCAAAAGAAAGTAAAGATGCTAAAGATGCTAAAGATGCTAAAGAAGAACAAAAAATTAACGTTCTTGTTGTTGTTGACGATACTACTTCTCAAAAGATGTCCAAGGATGAATTGCATCAGAAATTTTCCACTATTATCAGCAAATTTGCAGAAGATATCGACAAAAACCTGGTTCCGCAAAGTATTCTGCTCACCGACTTATGGCAGAACTGCTATGATGCAAAATATGACTTAAACCGATTAGTTTCACTTTCTGCGCCAATTTACGACACGGGCATGCTTGCAGCAATTAAAATTGCAGAAATTCATAAGAGCATGGTTATCAAGAAATTTGAAAAATATATTCTCAGTTATGTCTTGGCCGGATCACTTACACAAGGAAGAGCTACGCATTCTTCTGATATTGATGTATGGATTGTCATTGACGATACCGATGTTAAAAAGATGAGCCGTGCAGAGTTAAAAGATAAACTCAGAGCAATTATCATCGGCATGGGTGCGGAAGCAGGCGAGATGACGGGTATCAGAAATAAATTAAATATTCAAGTATACATCCTCACTGATTTCTGGGAATCATTAAAAGAAGCTAATCCCATTATTTTTACTTTGCTGAGAGACGGAGTGCCATTCTACGATCGAGGAATTTTCATGCCTTGGAAACAATTGCTTCGTATGGGCAGAATCAAGCCTAGCAGAGAAGCCATTGACTTATTTATGAGTACGGGCGAACAAAGTATCAGCAGAATTAAAATGCGCTTGAAAGATATGGGCATGGAAGATGTCTATTATGCGATTCTTACGCCCAGTCAGGCCGCATTGATGTTGTATGGTATTCCTCCCCCCACTCCCAGAGAAACTCCTGAAGTGCTTGAAGAAATTTTTGTCAAAAAGGAAAAACTGCTGGAACCGGAATATGTAAAAATTCTCAAAGATAATGTTGATCTGCGTAAAAAAATTGAACATGGTGAAAAGAAAGAACTTTCCGGCACTGAGTTGGATGAATATATCAACAATGCCGAGAAATTCCTGAAGCGTATTCGAGATTTATTTAAAGAAATTGAACAGCGTCATGATGAAAAAGGCATTGTGATGCTTTACGATGATATCATGACTATTATTCGTGATGTATTAAAAGAAGAAGGGGTTGAACGCGCGCAGGACGAGGAAATTATTAAGTTATTTGAAGAAGAATTAATTTCCACTGGAAAAGTTCCAGCACATTTGCTCAGAGATTTAAATGAAATTGTAGAGGCCAAGAATAAGTATGATGCCAAGAAATTAGATAAATCTGATTTGGAAAAAGCGCGCAAAGGCAGTTCAGGATTAATCAAATTCTTGATTGAGTATTTACAGCGGAAACGTGGCAGGGAATTAGAACGGGCAAAAATTAAAATCAAGCACGGGCAGAAATTCGGGGAGATTATTTTATTTGACACGATTGCTTTTGTTATTCCTGATGTGGATGCGAAAGAACAGCAGATTGAAAAAGCGAAAATTAATCCGGATGGCAGTCTTGGCACATTAGAAAAGAGTACTTTGGAAGAGTTAGAGAAATCAATAGCCAACCTGAAAGTTCCGCCAAGGGTGTTTATTAAAGAGCCAGTCTTTGAAAACATTAAGAAAATCTTTGGTAAAGATGCAGAAGTGTTGTTGAGTTATTGAGCTTCTCTCTTTAAACTATCATGTGGTCTTTTAAATTTATATTCTGATATGCTACTTCTGCATCGCTCACAGTAATTTTTCCAACAAGCAGGCGATCAAGACAACTTGCATTGTAAAATAGTTCTTGAGAAAACACTCTTTCTGGGATAGCATTGCCTTTGCTATCATGCGCATGGTGTGCTGATTCGTGAAAGTGGCCGGTGATACTTTTAGTAACTCCTAATTCTTCATAGAGCTTAGTTAATACTTCATTTCCTCTGTTTTCTCTCTTTAGAGCAATGGGTGCGCCTTGCCTACGAAGTTGCACTGCAACCGGACCAGGAAAAACACTTCCAACTCCTACTGTATGTTCGCCGATCATAAATGGAACTGTGGCTTCGCCGAATTCGGCAATATCGACACCTTGTTCTGCAGAAAATTTTCTGGGTACATGGCTAAAAACGATAGTTCTTTCGGGTTCAGAAACCATTTTTCTAAGATCATTCATATGTATCATTCTAATCTGCGCCCCTTCATTGCTATAAATTCCCGAATTAAATTCGTCTTGAAGCGCATAACCATGGTTGACTGCATCTCCTGCTCTCCAATCTGAACCATTTAGAAAAACAAGATGGTGGTCCGGTGTTTCAATCTTTGCATGCTTGAATGTGTTAAGAATATTAGAAAATTTTTTTCCAAAATATTCCAAAACCGGTTCAAAAACTTGTACTTCTTCGTGACTTCCAGCAACTACATATGTTTCTAATCCAGAATCACCGGCAATGCGAAGAACTGCTGAAAAGTAATCTTGAGGAGAGATTCCTGAGCGCTCGCCAAATGAATCACCATTATAAACTACTGCATCAACTCCTTTTTTTTGAAGGACATGAAAAGCAGCTCTTACCATCTGCGGAGGTGCAGCATGCATATCGGAAATTACGCCGTATGTCTGAGTCATACTTGCTAAAAAATAGCAGTACTTAATAAACTTTTCCCAAGTAACTCCTATTGAATGACAAAATGCCGAAAGGTTTATATATAAGGGTGATTTTAAAGCAGTAGAATCAATTAAAACTCAAAAAATTTAAAACCTTAAAACTTAAAAAACAATAAACAAAAATTCAAAATTCAGAAAATAAGAGAAAATTAAAATAAAAAAATAAAACAGGCTAAACATGGGCATCCAAGAATATATCACCAAACTTGAAGATGGAAAGATGGAAAATGATACTGTAGTCCATGACCTCTTTAGAGCGTATATTCAGTTAGAAGAGCGGTTGGTTAATGAAAAAGGGCTTATTGATCGTAAAAAACTGAAAGGCAAAGAAGGAGAAGCTCTGCGCAAGGATGCTAGTAAAGCCGCTTATGAAGCCCTTAAGGCAAAGTCCCTAGAGCACTATGGTGCAACTACTACGGATGCGGGAAGACAAGAAGATCTTGTTTTTGGACTTTTTGGGTTTTATGCTGGTTCTTTAGATGAATATCTTGAACAACAAGAAGAAAATGTAAACGCTCAAGGATTCTTACAATATATTGCTGAAAAAACTCCTGCTTTTAGGTTCCTTCAAGGCCAAAGGATACAAGTGAAACCGCAAAAAGAACTGAAGGACAAAGATGCCGAAGAAGTGGTAAAATACACCAAAACAGAAGGTATGGTGGATTCTAAGAAACTGGGTGTTGGCGATATGGCTGAATTGCTGAATCAATTCATTGAGGGGGGCGTTATTACTCCAAACTTCCTGAAAGGTAAAGATTACCGCATTAAAGATGAGGAAAAGAAAAAACCAGTAGCTGAAGAACAGAGAGCTGCTGCATAAAAAAATAATTTTTTCTCTTCTTTCTACTTTTACCTTTTCTAATGTAGTAATTGTTTAGCTTTCTGAAGCAGCACCGTCATCAGGTTGAGCTTCTTAGATATCTTTATCGTGCTGACAAAGGGGACGCTCCATCCGGGAAACGTCAGCCATCGATGATTACAACGGAAGCGAAAAGACGGTGCTGC
>JACPNC010000026.1 GCA_016185685.1 Candidatus Woesearchaeota archaeon
TCCCACTCCGGCAGCGGCTTTTACCTGCTCTGGTTCAATAATTCGCTCTCGCATCCCACTTGAGGGAAAGCGTAAAGTCTTCTCATCTACCGGACGCCCTTCTGGAAAAGGAACTCGAGAATCAACTTTCTTTTTTCCAAATAACCATCCCATAACAGTTATAAAAGAATCTGCGTTTAAAAAGTTTGTTGAGTATTTTAGAGGAGTGAAATGCTTTTAAAGACTATTTTTAAAGCATAGAAAAATGCACTTACGAAAAATGTTTCTAGGAATGGGGTGGTTTTGGTTTCTAGTTCTTATTCTCTCCCCTGCTCACGGCCAGTTAGAAATCACAGAAGTGATGTATGCTCCTTCTGGAGGAGGAGATGAATGGGTAGAAATTTTTAATAATGCCTCTTCAACAATAAATTTTTCTCTCTGGAAATTTCAGGATACCAAAGAAAATGACTCTTTTGCCTGTTGTTTTCTCTCTCCTGCGTGTTCTTTGCTGCTTTCTCCGCAAAGTTTTGCTCTTGTAACTGATCAAGACACTTCTTTTTTTCCTGAGAATGTTACTCAAATATGTGTAGATGATAATGACTTGGGCAATGGACTTCATAATGATGGTGACAATTTAACTCTTACTAATGGTACTGCTTTTGATTTCCTTTCCTACACCAAAAATACAAATATCTCCAAAAACAATAAAACTTTGGAAAAGGTTGCAGGAGCATGGAGAGAAAGCTTTTTTCCTTTTGGTACACCTGGAAAAAGAAATGAAGAACCATTTCAAGAAATTCCTCCTCCGCAAGACAACCAGAGTAATCAGAGTAATAGCGGTTCAACTCCCATCACAGATTCTGTCTGTGACTTGGCGCTGGATATTGTTCTAGACAATCCAATTTTTCCCTCTGAAAAAATATCATTTTCGCTTATTGCAAAAAATGTAAGCAACAGAGCGGTAAATATTTCTGTTCGGGGAAACATACTAACGCCGGAAGGAAAAATAATAAAAAAATACTCGCCATGGACAGATGATCGCCTTTCTGGACAGCTCCTGCGCTCTTACGAGCCATCATTACCAACTGGAATATACGTGATTTCCTTTTGGATGGTTAACACTTCTTGTACAGACATGGAGGCAACTAATAATAAAGTTTCGCGCCTGCTTGCAGTTCTAAGCTCTTCTGCAGATCAGGAAAATTCTGAGGAACAAGAAAACACTGATTCTTCTTTGAAGATTGAAGAGATATCTTTAGGAAACGATGAACTAGCTGCGGAAGGAGAGAGTATTCCTGTCAAAGTAGAAATTTACAAAGGCAATACTTCAAAAACGCTGGTAGAATTGAAAGCAAAAAAAGCAGGAAAATTGGTGAGTGAAACAAGTAAAGTATACATGCAGAAAAAATATTCTTTCCTAGAAGCAACAGTCCCTCTGCAGCTCCGCTGTGGTTTTGAAGAGGGAGAAGTCACCGTGAGCCTTGAAGGGCTGGGAACTAAAACGGAAAATAATTTTATAGTGAAAGGAGTAGGTAAAAGATGCCAGAAAACAGAGGAAACAGAATCTGCTGACAAAGAAAATGAAATTGAGCAGGAGAGAAATGAAGAACAAGAGCTGCCCGAGAATGAAGACGCATCTTTAATCTCTACTATATCGCAGAAATTTAATTTTACATTTCAAAACGTACCAGAAATAGTTTCGACGGGTGAGAATTTCCATTTGCAAGTACGAGTGAAAAATGATGCACTGCCGCACACTTATACTGTGTGGGCATATTTGTATCGTGGAAGCAGATGTTATTCCTGCAAAGAACAAACTAAAGAAAGAAATGAAAGCAGACAGGTTATTCAGTTACATTCTGGAGAGGAAAAAAAAGTAGAATTTCTTCTTCCCGTAGATGCAGATGTTGATGCAGGAGAATATAAAGTTAAAGTAAAATTGCTGAAAGATGAACAAAAGACACCGAAGGAGTTAACTACAGCAGTGATGCTGGAAGAGAAAGGAAAAAATGAGGGAAATAAAAATGAGAAAATAAATAATTCCAAAGAAAAGAATTTAGAAAAAAATAAGGAGAAGAAAACAAGTGTTCACGAAAGCCTTACAGGTGCTTCTGTGTTTGCGAAGAGAAAAAATAATTTTGAAGAGAGTAACGGAATCATTATTTACCAAACACCTGATGCGAAAACAGCAGAATTGATTCCAGTGATTTTGGCAGTTACTTTCGCCTTGGTGATTGTAGTGATGGCGATGATGAAATAAAAAGTACATTTTATAAAATACCCCTCCTTTTTCTATAAAATATGATACGCTTCCGAGCCATTATTGAGGTGTTAGGCAAACCCAAAGAACATATAGAAGCTGCACTCAAAAAGTACATTGAAAAACTCAAAGAAGATAAAACGTATACTGTTCACTCTGTTGATTTTGCCGAAGCACAGGAAAAGAAAGATCAAGGCTTATGGGCTGCTTTTGCAGAGGTTGAACTCAGCACAGAAAAAGTAATCAATATGGTCAATTTTTCACTGGATTATATGCCCTCATTGCTGGAGGTGATTTCACCACAGCAGCTCACTTTACAGGATGTAGAACTGTCTGCTTTTCTGAATGACTTACAAGCCAAGCTCCATGCAGTTGATATGATTGCAAAAGAGCTTAAAGTAGAAAATGATGTTCTGGCAAGAAACACGGGCAATTTATTGAAAAATTATATCACTGTACTTTTAGGGAAGCAAAGCCTTACCTCCGAACAAATTAGCCGTCTTACTGGAGTACTGCAGGATAAATTGGAAGATTTCTTAGATCAATTGATTGATGAGGAACGAGTAGATTTAAAAGCGGGCGTGTATTCATTAAAATCAGCAAACCAGAAGAAAATGGAATGAGGTGAGAAAAAGTATGGATGCAAAGACTAAGCGGGTGGAAGCAGTTTTATTTGCAGTAGGGAAAGAAATTACCACGGAAAGGATTGCCAGTCTTTGTTCTTTACCTCAAGAAGAGATAGAACAGTTGATGCAGCAGCTCGTGCAAGAATACGCACAGCGAGAACATTCTCTTCAGATCGTGAAAAAAGAAAATGGATGGAAACTTACGGTTAGAGATGAATATGTGCCGTTAGTCAGCAGTTTAGTTTCTTCTACTGAATTAGATCGACCCATCATGGAAACACTCGCAGTGATAGCTTGGAAATACCCCATCGTGCAATCAGAGATCATAAAATTACGCGGCCCCTCTGCATATGAACATATGCGCCGGCTGGAAGAGCAAGGGTTTGTTGATAAAGAACATCAAGGCAGAACATTTAAAGTGAAGTTAACAAAGAAATTCTTTGAATATTTTGATCTTCCTTCAGAAGAAGCAAAACAAGCATTTCTCAAACAAGTGCCGCAGGAAGTGTTGAAAGAAGCAGAAGAAGTAGATAAAGAAGCAGATGAAGTACAGCGGTTGCAAAATCAGCAGCAAGTACGGGCAGAAACACAGAGAGAAATTAAAGAAGCAATGGAAGAAGTAAAAAAGAGTGAAAATGTGCCTATGGAAAATTTAGAGAGTTCTGAAGACGTAGCTCCTGTAAAAAATATAGAGAAATGCGTTGATTAGTGTAATAAATTAACGTATTTCTAATATGAATCTTTGCCTGAATTTTTCACTAATTAACGCAAAGATTCATACTCAAGAAAGTGAAATAAAAGAAACTACAGAAAATTAAAAAAGCCTCTTTTTCTCCTTGTCATTCTTTTAATTTCTTCATCTATGAAAGTTCTTTGCGGATATTTATCTTCATCCCTGCGAAATTCCCTGCCATGGTAACTTCCACGGCCATTCTTATGATTGAATTGGTGATGTTTATGCAAAAGTTCGTGATACATCAAGTAATCTAAAACTTCAGTTCTGCCCTGCTGAAAAAGAGTTGAAACAGTTACAGAATCATCATGGAAATTGTAATGAGCCAATTTTCTTCTGCTGTCCGTTCCCCACTGCAAGTTTGGCTTTTCCATAACTCCGGAGAAAAAATGTTGGTTCACGCGCTGAAAAGAAGCGTCAAGCAAAGGATCAGTTTTATTTTTTTCTGCAAACATCGGAATGTTCTTGATAAAGTTGGTGTAGAGTTCGATGTTTGGAGTGTGAAGAATTGCTTTAGAGTTATTGAAGTTCTTGGTACTTTCAGTTTGAGGAAGCCTCTTGCCTTTTAGAATTTTAATGAGAAGGTTTTGGATGAGGCCTATTTTAATTTCATTGTCAATATCTTTCCACTGCAAGTTGAGATGAAGAGAAATAGTGTTGTGATGCAGACGAATGTTAGCATTAAATGTGCTAAGACGGCGGTTATATTCTATCTCGGCGCGGTAGGGAAAAATTTCCTCTGGAAAGAGGCGCTGGAAAGCTTCTTGGATGAGGTTCATGAAGTAGTGTCTGATTGCATAAAGTTTTTAATGATTATGGAAGAATTTTAAATGTAGGCTCCTTCTTTTTTTTTAAAAACAGTTTTTTCGCCTGTTGAAACTGCTTCCAAGAGATATACGATTCCTTTTCTTTATTGGGAAGAACACAGATAGAAAGATGGTCGTTAAAGAAAGCAATGAAATCTTTCCTCTTCATTTTTAATGAGGGGTTACGAGAAATAAACGTATCAAACTTTCCAGAACATTCGTTCCTTTGCTTTTTGTCAAAGTAGCATTTCCTCAGGCAATGGACTTTCTGATACCAATTCACATGATATAAAATATTCTTTGCTCTGTTTTTGCTTTTTACATAAGCCAAAGCACAGTTAATCTCATCATAACTCGCGGGGATATTCTGTAATTTTGCTTTAATATCCTTCAATGTATCACGTTCTGAGTGAATACCTGCAAGAATAGATTCGATTTTCTCTTTTGGAAGAATTTTCCATAACGACAGCTGATTATACTCAATAAGATTGGCAAAATGCTGCCAAACCGTTGCTTCTTTTATTCCTCGTAATTCTGCTATTTCCTTGATACCTTTTCCTTTCTTCCATAAGAGTAATGTTTTTTGCACACTGAACTGGTGTGTTGCCTGCTCAGAAGTTTTGATAAAATTTTGATATTTAGCAATATTCTTTATCTCTGCTTTTGGAGTAAGAGGAAAAAACTGATTGAACTGCCTCACCAAATGTTTGCGGTACTTGAATGTGTTAGCGTTAGTAATGTATGCTAACCATCCTTCAAAATGTTCAACTGCTTTCTCTCGGATTATATTTCCATTCTGACAATCATTCTTCAACTGCAATAATTTCCGTTCAAATCTACTTACATTTTTCTTTTTAATACGTCGGCAGTGTTGATAGAGTCGCATTCCTAAAAAACCTACTCCATTCTTGAAATGGTGAATCTTTGACTTATCCGGATGAAGCTGAAGAGCGAGGCGTTTTCTGCAGAATTCATCTATTCTATCTCTGTAGTAATCTAATTTTTTAGAATAATTATCAAGAATAACAAAATCATCTACATACCTGATATAATATTTTGTTTTAAGTGTGTGCTTAACATATTGATCCAATTCATTAAGATACACATTGGCAAAAAACTGTGAGGTAAGGTTTCCTAAGGGCATGCCTTTTTCATGATGACCAGTTTTGTAATTTCGTAAAATTATTTTGATAAGCCAAAGTAACCGCCGATCATCAATTTTTCTTTGGAGAATGGAAAGAAGAATTTTATGGTCAACAGTTTCAAAATAATGTCTGATATCTGTTTTAAACACAAAACACGGGCGAGTAAATCCTCGTGAAACTTTTTGAGCAAAATACTCAAATCGTTGTATCGCTTTGAATGTTCCTTTGCCAATCCGATTAGCATAAGAATCAAAGATAAAGCATTTATCAAACAACGGCTCAATGATATTACAGATGGCATGATGGATAATTCTATCGCGAAATGCTGATTTACTAATTTTTCTTGTTTTTGGATCTCTTAAAATAAAAGTTTCCAGTGGTTTTGGACGGTACGTATGAAATAGCAATTCCTGCTGAAGCGTCCTTAGATTTTCATCAAGTTTTTCTTCAAACTCAATTACATATGGCTTAAGCGTCTTCCCTCTTCTCGCTTTCCTAAATGCCAATTCAAGATTCTCATACGAGCAAAGCAGAGAATATAAGTCCATAAACAAGAAAAAAAGTCCCAGCTTTTTAAGAGTGTGGCTATTCCGACAAGACGCCCGTTATTGTTGTTGAGATTGTTGTTGCCATTCGCATTGGAATTGTTGTCTATTCTGTTGGCAACCCACGACCGCCCGGAGTAGCCCTCCCATCTTTTGAAAGCACCACCCCTTCAGTGCTTCACGCTTTTTTATGGCGTGAGCATCAAGTTAGGGCTGAATTTTATAACAGCATAGCTGCCATGACGAGAGAGCATGTAGTCCAACTCCGTATCTAGCTTAACCGTTCAGTTAAGCGAAGCTGGGACATGAAATAGAAAAAAATGTAAATATAAAAAGATTCCTGAAATATTTTAGATTTCTGGAATCTCCCAAAA